>CAZMDT010000252.1:0-4958 GCA_964564965.1 uncultured Planctomycetaceae bacterium
CCCCGCCGCCCGACAAGGTGCATCCGTTCAACAGGCAGTGGGTCCAGGACCACATCGACCAATGTGACAGGACGCTGGCGGAGCTGGGGGCGTAGCGCTTCGCCGGGGTCCAGACGCAAGGGGCCCGGACGGCGAAGGGGGGCGCTCCAGGGCGTCTCTGCCCCCCGCTCAGGTGTAGGTGAAGTAGCCCGTTGCCGTGCAGTCGGCCGAGGAAGTCAGGCGGACCCAATGGGCGCTGAAGCCCGGCGGGAACTCGTGGTGCACATAGCCTCCGGCCGGCACGGCGAACTCCTCGTACGTCTTCCACGTCCCGTCGCCGAGGAAGTCCACCTCGACGGTGAAGCCGACGGCCTCGCGGGCCTCGTGCGACAGGTGGAGGCACTTGGCGTCGAAGCCGGTCATCAGGTACGGGTCCGACGGCTCGCCGGCGGCCACCGGCTCGCGCCACCAGGGCCCGCCCCACCCGGCGGGCTTTCCGAGCCGCCAGAGGTCGTCCGTCCGCCCGAACCACAGGCCGCTCTGCGGCTCGCCGACGAGGTGGCTCTGGCCGCCGGAGGGGCTGGCGTTGTCGGCGCCCATCACCAGCAGCCCCTGCCAAGAGCAGAAATCCCCCAGCACCCACAGGTGCGTCGAGACCGGGCGGAGGCCCCACACCCGCCCGCCGTACGCCCACGGCGACAGCTCGTAGAACATCCCGTGGCAGTCCATCAGGAACCGCTCGTGCTCCGTCTCGCGGATTCTCGGCCACTCCGTCTGCCACATGTGGTCGAACGTGTGCGAGGCCTTCGGGAGGCGGTAGGTGCGCCACCGGCCGTCGGCTTCCGTGAACACCCGCAGCACGGCCGAGGCGCGGTCCCAGCCCGTGGCGAAGATCGTCCCCGAGAAGCCCCCGCGTCCCGTCACCTCGACAAACGGGCGCCGGTCGAGGACGGTCCACGTCTGGCCGTCCCATTCGGCGAGGCGTCCGGCGGCCTCCGTGCCGAGGAAGTCGCGCTCGTCGTAGCTGTTGTTGGCCACCACGAGCCGTCCGAAGGCGCAGTGGGCCGCCTTGAAGTGCGCGTACTTGTGGCTGGGGATGCCGAGGACTTCCGTCAGGTCGGCCAGCTCCGTCACGGCGAGGCTCTTCACGTCCACCTCGTACAGCTCCCCCTCCATGCCGAGCATGTACACCTTGCCCGCGGGATCCTCCAGGTGCGGGGTGGTGCCCGTGAGGCGGACGTCCGCCAGCGGCTCGATCGTCCGCACGCCGCGGTCGGCGTCGATCACGTGCGGGCCGATGAACAACTGGTTCGATTCGAAGTGGATGTATCGGTTGGCGTAGGTGCCGGTGAGGCTCTCCGGCCGGTGGATCAGCCGGAAATCGGGAGTGATTTCGAACAGCCCGCCCCCGACGCCAGTGGCGGCCTTGTGCGACACGTACGTCACCGCCCACAGGCGCCCCGCCCACGCCACCAGCGCCCCGATGCCGCATTCGCTCCGCGGCGGGCCCAGCTCGCATTTCATGCTCAAACTCGGCACCACGCCGCTGATACACAGCGGCCGGGAGGCATCGGCCGATTCGCTCATCGTGGGTCTCCTTGGCGGGGGGGCGCCGCGGGCGGAGCGCTTCGGTTCGGCCGCCCGGGCCGCCGGCCTACGGCCCGGCCCCGGGCCGCTCGAACCAGTCGTGCCAGTCGGCGGGCAGGTCGAGGTCCTTGGCGTGCTGGGCGAGCGTTCGCTGGCACTCGCAGGTGGCGTCGCCGGCGGCGGCGACGGCGGCGGCCAGGCCCGCCACGAACGGCCCCATCGCCTGGGGCGCCGCCGAGGCGCGCTCGCCGTTGCCGTGCTGAACGAGCCCGCCGAACAGCCCGCCGGGCGCGAACGGCTGGTGGCGGCTGCCCGTCTCGGCGTAGTTGACGACGTAGCAGACGGCGGCGTAGCAGAGCTGAAGCTCCCGGGCGAGGAAGACCTCCGGGGCGAACAGGTGGGTGACGACGGCGGCGTCGACGGCGGCGAGCATGCGGATTTCGGCGGGGGTCTCCAGGCGGGGGCCCTCGCGGACGGCCGCCGTCGCGGTGTCGTGGTGGGGCAGGTGGAGCGCGTCGGCGACGTCGGCGGCGGCCTTGCGCAGCGACGGGCAGAACACGGGGAACTCCCGCAGGTAGCCCAGCGGGGAGTCCTCGAAGAACGTCTGGGCGCGGCGGTAGGTCTGGTCGATCACGTCGTCGAGTATGACGAGGTCGCCGACGGCGATGTTGTGGCGGATGGCCCCGCCGGCGCCCCAGCCGAGGACGCGCCGCACGCCGAGGTCCTTCATGGCATAGAGGTTGGCGCGGTCGTTGATGCGGCAGGGCGCCGTCTTGCGCATGCCCTCGCCGTAGCGGGCGACCCCGTAGAAGGGGTGCGCCTGGTTGGTGACGAGGAACACCTCCCCGCTCGGCCCGAAGGGCGTGTCGCGCGGGCCGAGCCGCTCACCCGCCAACCGCCCCTCCTGCCACTGGCGATGAATCTCCGCGCCGGCAATGCATCCGATAACAGCCGCCATGCCTGAGCCCTTCCACGTGCAACGGGGCGAGCCGACTCCGACCGACATGTGGGAAACGTCCGAAGGCCGGCATTATGGCGAGACAGACGGGGTGTTTCAAGCGGGAACCACCGGCGGCCGGGCGCGGCGCAGGCGGTGCGTCAGGGCACGTCGATGGCGTCGAACTGCCCGGGCAGGAGGCGGATGCGGTTGAGCGTGCCGCCGAAGCGGCTTCGAATCTCGCGCATGAGCCCCCCGTCCAGCAACGAGCGAAGCTGGAAGCGGTGGGCGGCGGAATCCACGCGGACGGTGAGCACGCCGCGGATGAGGCTCTCCAGGGCGGTGTGGTCGCGGACCTCCGCCGGGATCACCTCGTCCCACACGCCCGCCAGCTTGCCGAGCTGGCGCACCCGCCGGGCCAGCGTGTGCTCCATCAGCATCGTCAGCGGCTGGCTCAGCGGGACGACGCGGTCGGCGAACTGGCGCTGCTGCCAGACGGTTTGGAGTTGGGCGTCATCCATGGCTCGGCGTCCTCACATCGGCACAGCCGCGATCCGCCACACGCCGCGTTCCTTATCGGTGGTCCTACGTGGCCCCCATCGCTTGCGGGGAGGCTATCACTCTCATCGCCAAGCGGGAAGGGAATTCTTCACGAAAAGCGATCGTTCCGGCGCCTCGCCGCCCCCTCGCCGCCCCGGGTCGGGGCTATCCCAGGTCGACCGGCATCAGCACGTAGAGGAAGTCGCCCCCGGCCCGGATCATCGCCGGCTTGTTCTGCGCGTTCATCTCGAAGGAGATGTCGTCCGTCTCGACCACCCGCAGGGCGTCGATCAGGAACGCCGGGTTGAAGCCGATCTCGATGGCCTCGCCCTCGAGCTGGATGGGGCAGGTGACCTCGGCCTCGCCCGCCTCCGGCGTCCGGCTCGCCAGCGTCACGTGATCCGACTCGAAGCTCAGCCGAACGCCGCGGGACTCCTCGTTCGTCAGCAGCGCCGCCTGGCGGATGCGGTGCTCGAACTGGTTCGTGTTGATCTTCGCCCGGCGATTGGCCTCCTTGGGGATCACGTCGGCGTAGCGGGGGAAGTTGCCCTGGACGAGCGAGCTGACGAGCACGGCCTTCGGCGTGCGGACGAGAATCTGGTTCTCGTCGACCTTGACCTCGAGCGTCTCCTCGCCGTCGGCGGCGACGCGCTGAATGAGGGCCATGAGCTTGCCCGGCACGATGGCGGTGACGTCGCGCGCCGCCGACCTGGCCAGCGAGCCCTTCGTCTGCGCCAGCCGGTGCCCGTCCGTCGCCACGAGCTGGAGCTTCTTGCCCGACGCCTCCCACAGCACGCCGGCCATCGCGTAGTGGCTGTGCGCCTTCGCCGTGGCGAACAGCGTCCGCGTGATCATCCCCGCCAGCACGTTCGCCGCTACCTGGAAGTCGCCCTTGCCCTCGAACTCCGCCACCGCGGGGTACTCGCCCGGGTCGTACCCGAACACGGTGAACCGGCTGCCCGCCCCGCGGACCAGGCAGTTGTCCTTCTCCGTCTCAATGGTCAGGCTCTCCTCGTCGGAGGACTCCCGGACGATGCCGACGAGCTTCTCGGCCGGAATGAGCGCCTCCCCGGGCTCCTCGACCTGCACGGCGGTCACGTGGTAGCGGCAGCCGGCCTCCAGGTCCGTGGCGAGCAGCGTGAGCACGTTCTCCGCCGCGACGAGCTTGAGGCACTGAAGCACCGGCTTCGGCGTGCGGGTGGCCACGATGCTGCCGGCCAGTGCCAGCGCCTCCTGCAATGCCGCCGTCTGCGCGATCACCTTCATAGCGCACCGTCCTTCCGAAAGGGCTCTGCAACGGCCGCCGTTATACGCACGGCCACCGGCGGATTCAAGAGGCGACTCAGCGGAGAGTGGTCAGCGCGGCGCGGGCCGTGGCAGGTGGGGGAACGGACAGCCGCCGGGCAAGTCCGGCGAAACGTTCCGGCCTCGGGAAGCGTCTGAGGGATGGGACCGAAGCGGCCGGGCCGCGCCGCTGGAACCGGGAGACGAACCATGAACGCCAGGTGGGTGCCGGTTGCCGCCGTCGTGCTGCTGATGTGCCTTGTGACGGGCGATAAGACGGCCGACGGGTGGGCGATGTGGGGCGGGTCGGCCGGGCACAACGGCGCGGAATGAGAGGCCGGGCGCCCGGTCGCGAAGTGGCCCGGAGCGAAGGCCTGCCCCGTCTTCGCCCACGGCTTCGGCGTGGCGGGGGGCCTTTCGGTCTCACGATATTCCTGCAAGAAAAAACTGCGGAATGAGTTGACAGGCCGGTCGGAGTTGCCGATAATGTGTGAACTAGGAAGTGCCCGCGGTCTGCGGCGAAGTGTTTCGCCGCGCGTGGGCATGGTTTGGGCGGCTAACTGAACTCGTTTGCAAAGCGAACTACGCACCGAAGCAGTTGTCCTGTCGGGACGGTCTCCGGGGTACCAGA
>CAZMDT010000253.1:0-4928 GCA_964564965.1 uncultured Planctomycetaceae bacterium
CGTGCGCGGGCAGACTCACCGGTCGGCGGCGGGTTCCTGGCGCGCCGGGGCCAGCCGCGGGAATTGCGAAAGGGCCGCCCATGGGAACCATCTGCCTGATCGGGGCATTTGACACGAAGGGCCCGGAATACGCCTTCGTCCGCGAGCAGATCCTCGCCCGGGGCCACCAGGTCCTCACCGTCAACACCGGCGTGCTGGGGTCGACGGAGCTGTTCGCGGTGGACGTTGAGGCGAACGAGGTCGCCGAGGCGGGCGGCGGCGACCTCGGGAAGCTCCGGAAGAAGAAGGACCGCGGCGAGGCGATGAAGGTGATGTGTGCGGGCGCCCCCGCCGTCGTGAAGGCCCTGCACGAGGCGGGGAAGATCGACGGCATCCTCGGCATGGGCGGCACCGGCGGGACGACGGTCGTCACCGCCGCGATGCGGGCCCTTCCGGTCGGCGTGCCGAAGGTCTGCGTGTCCACCGCGGCCTCGGGCGACGTGGCGGCCTACGTCGGCACGAAGGACATCACGATGATGCCGTCCATCGTCGACGTCGCCGGCATCAACCGCGTCTCGCGGATCATCTTCTCCCGGGCCGCCGGGGCGATATGCGGCATGGTGGAGGCTGAGGTCCCCGGAAGCGGCGAGGACAAGCCCGTCATCACCGCCTCGATGTTCGGCAACACGACCGACTGCGTCAGCGCCTGCATGAAGGCGCTGTCGGCGCAGGGCTACGAGGTGCTGGTGTTCCACGCCACGGGCACGGGCGGCAGGACCATGGAGAGCCTGGTGCGGGAGGGCCTGGTGGACGCCGTGCTGGACATCACGACCACCGAGTGGGCCGACACCGTCTGCGGCGGCGTCTTCGATGCCGGCCCCGAGCGCCTGGACGCGCCCGGGCAGATGGGCATTCCGCATCTGATCGTGCCGGGGTGCGTGGACATGGCGAACTTCGGGGGCCCCGACACCGTGCCGGCGAAGTACCGCGAGGCGAATCGCACCTTCTACGAGTGGAACCCGTCGGTGACGCTCATGCGCACCAACATGGAAGAGAACCGCCTCATGGGCGAAACATTCGCCAGGAAGGCGAACGCCGCGAACGGGCCGGTGGCTTTCCTGATCCCGCTCAAGGGCGTGTCCATTCTCGACGGTGACGGTCAGCCGTTCTGCGACCGCGACGCCGACCGGGCCATGTTCGAGGCGATCAAGGAGAACCTCCGCGAAGGCATCGAGGTTGTCGAGCTGGACTGCAACATCAACGATCCGGCGTTCAGCGCCAAGGCCGTCGAGATGATGCTGGCGCTGATCGCTTCGGCGAAATGAGGCGAGGGAGCCGCGCGCGGCGGCATCGGGCAGGCCATCGACGTGACGGCGGTCTTCGAGGCGTTCTCGGCGGGCCCGGAACGCGGCATCGACGTCGGCGCCTACGTGGCGTGACGAGCATCAAGACGACCGGGCGGAGGCATAACCATGGCGGATGCAGTGCGGCTCTGCGTGATCGGCGCGGGCGCGCATGCAAGGCGGAACATCTATCCCAGCCTGTTCCGGCTGACCGGCACGCAGGTGACCGCCAACTGCGATCTCAAGGAGCAGCAGGCTCGCGAGACCGCCCGGCGGCACGCCATCCCGAACAGCTACGCCGACTATCACCGCATGATCCAGGCGGAGAAGCCGGACGGCGCGATCATCTGCATCGGGCCGGAGGCCCACGCCGCCATGGCGATCGAGCTGATGGAGCACGGCCTGCACGTCTACACCGAAAAGCCCAACGCGCCGTCGCTGGAGCGGTCCATGGCGGTGCTGCAGACCCAGCAGCGAACCGGCCGCGTCTGCATGGTGGGCTACAAGAAGCGATTTGCCCCGGCCTACCGCAAGGCGCGCCAACTGATCGACGATCCGCAGTTCGGCCGGCCGCTGGCCATGTCGGTTGTCCGCAGTTGCGGCGGCGGGGAGGTAGGCGCGGCCGACATGCGCACGCACCTGCTGGACTGGAGCTGCCACACGCTGGACGTGGCGACGTACCTGCTGGGCCCGGTGCGTCACGTGCGGACGGAAGCCTGCCCCGGGGAGCGCTATGCGTACGCGGTCAGCCTGGGCCACCACAACGGCGCGGCGGGCGTGCAGGTGTTCACCAACGGGCCGGCCGTCCCGGAGGAATCGGTGTACATCGCCGGCGCCGGCGGGGTAACGATCAACGTGGGCAACTCCGTCGAGATGCAGGCCAGCAGGCGCGGGCAACCGTTCACGGCACATCAGCCGTCATTCACCGTCGGCTGCTGTTTCTCGGACGTCGAGCAGGGGTTCGCTGGCGAACTGCAGGAATTCGTCGATGCCATCGCCGAGCGGCGCGAGCCGGAGTCTTCGATCGCCCGGGCGACGCACACGCTGGCCGTGTTCGAAGCGATGTGGACATCCGCGCAAACCGGGCGGGTGGAAGAGGTGGAATATCAACCATGAGAATCGGCATTTCGCGCATCTCGCAGGGCCCGCAGCAGGCGGCCGAGCTGATCCAGTGTGCCATCGCCAATGGTTTCGACGGCATCCAGTTCAAGACCTCGCAGCTCCGGGCGTGGCGTTTCGACCCGCAGGTGCTGCTGTCGATCGACCCGCGGGCGAAGGACCTGGCCGCGGCGGGCGCGGTGTACCATCCGGGCGGCGACTACGCCCAATGGGCGCAGCCCACGCAGCAGGTGCTCGGCTTCGTTCGGGCGCTCGGCGGCGAACACGTCTGCTACTGCTTCAGTCCGGCGTCTGCGGCGGATGTCGTCGCCGGGCAACTGATGGAGACCGGCAGGATGTATGCTGAGGCGGGCGTGGCGTTCTCGTTCCACAATCACGCCGACACGATCGTGGGAACGCTGGACGAAATCCGCAACATGTGCGACCTGCTCGACCCGGCCGCCTGCGGGCTGACCTTCGACACCGCTCACGCCGCGGCCTGCGGGATCGACGACCTCGGCCAAGCCGTGCGCGCGCTGGCCTCGCACATCACCAACGTGCACCTGAAGGACATCGACGCCGCCGGCAGATTCTGCCCGGTCGGAACGGGCCGGCTCGATCTCGGGGCGATCGTCGAGGCGCTGCGGGACGTCGAGTACGACCGCTGGCTGATCGTCGATGAGGAGTCGCGGGACTGCACGACCCCGCAAGCATGTGCATTGTCGGCGGAGTTCCTGCACAATCAGGGATTGGTGAGCTGAGGCGGGCAGCGCCCGCGGCCTATTACGGGAGACTGACGATGGCGTTCACAAGACAGCAAGTGTTGGACCGCTTGCGGAAACGCATCGCTGAGGGCGTGCCGATCATCGGCGGCGGCGCAGGCAACGGCATCAGCGCCAAGTGCCAGGAGGCCGGCGGCGTCGATCTGTTGATCATCTACAACTCCGGCCGCTTCCGGATGAACGGCCGCGGGTCGCTGGCGGGCTGCATGCCCTACGGTGACGCCAACGGCATCGTGATGGAGATGGCCGGCGAGGTGCTGACGATCGTGAAGGACACGCCGGTGCTGGCGGGCGTGTGCGGCACGGACCCGACCCGGCTGATGGACGTGTTCCTCAGGCAGGTGCGGGAGGCGGGGTTCTCCGGCGTGCAGAACTTCCCGACGGTCGGGCTGTGCGACGGGCAGTTCCGCGCCAACCTCGAGGAAACGGGCATGGGCTACGGGCTGGAGGTGGAGATGATCCGCCAGGCTCGTGAGCTAGACCTGTTCACGACGCCCTATGCGTTCAACGTCGCGGAGGCCAGGGCCATGGCGGAGGCCGGGGCGGACGTGGTGGTCGCCCACATGGGGCTGACCACGAAGGGCGCCATCGGCGCGACCACGGCCGTGACGTTGGAGCAGTCTCCGGCGAAGGTCCAGGAGATCTGCGACGCGGCCAAGGGGGTGAATCCCGACGTCATCGTGCTGTGCCACGGCGGGCCGATCTCCATGCCGGAAGATGCTCAGTATGTCCTTCGGCGCACCAAGGGCGTCCACGGCTTCTACGGGGCCTCCAGTGTCGAGCGCCTGCCGAGCGAAGTCGCCATCAAGGCACAGATGGAGAAGTTCAAGGCCATCCGCTTCAGGTGACCGGCCCGCACCGCGTTCCGGCAAACAGGCAGCGCGCGGCGGGCTCGGGCGGGAAGGGCTGGGAGATGGACGAAGCGATGAAGCGGCGCCTCCTCGAGGCGCAGCGGGACGAGATCACGGAGCACTACGTCTACCTGCGCCTGGCGAGGCGGGAGAAGGACCCGCACAACCGTCAGGTGCTCGAGCGGATCGCGGGCGACGAGCTGAGGCACTACCAGTTCTGGGCCGAACGCACCGGCGAGCGCCCGCCCCTCCGGGCGCTCAAGCTCTGGAAGTTCGTCCTCCTGGCCCGCCTGCTGGGGCTGACGTTCGCCGTCAAGCTGATGGAGAACGGCGAGGACGGCGCCCGGGGGAACTACAGCGACATCGCCCGGGCCTTGCCCGAGGCCGCCGCCGTTGCGAAGGATGAGAGCGAGCACGAGCACGAGCTGACGGCCATGATCGACGAGGAGCGCCTGCGATACGTCGGGGCGGTGGTGCTCGGGCTCAGCGACGCGCTGGTGGAGCTGACCGGCGCGCTGGCGGGGCTGACGCTGGCGCTTAGGGACAGCAAGCTGATCGCCGTCATCGGGCTGATCACGGGCATCGCGGCGGCGCTGTCGATGTCGGCGTCGGAGTATCTGTCGACGAAGGCGGAGGAGCCAGGCCGCAAGTCGCCGCTGAAGGCGGCCGTCTACACGGGTGTGGCGTACCTGTTCACCGTCGGCGCGCTGGTGCTTCCGTTCCTGCTGCTGCCGAGCGCGATGGCGGCCCTGCCGGTGACGATTGCCGCGGCGCTGGTGATCATCCTGGCGTTCTCGTACTACATCTCGGTGGCGAGGGAGCTTCCGTTCGGGCGGCGGTTCGGGGAGATGGCGGGGCTGAGCCTGGGCGTGGCG
>CAZMDT010000254.1:0-4903 GCA_964564965.1 uncultured Planctomycetaceae bacterium
CAGCCCGACGGCATCGAGGGCATCGACCGGCGGCGGGTCGTGGCGGCGTCGGCGTCGCGCCCCTACGGCGAGGTCGAGGCGACCACGCTGCCCGGGCACGCCGAGGAGTTTCGCAACAACAAGGACGACTTCATCAAGGAATGGCTGAAGTTCGACGTGATCATCCTCGGCGACGTCAGCCCGCAGATCCTCGGGGCCGATGACATGGAGGCCCTCCACGAGTTCGTGGCGAAGCGCGGCGGCACGCTCGTCGTCATCGCCGGGCCGCGGCACATGCCGCACGCCTACGCCGACACCCCGCTGGCGGAGCTGCTGCCGGTGGAGTTCCGCCCCACCAGTGAGCTGCTGGGCATGCCCAAGGACGTCACCGAGCAGTGGGCCCGGGAGCGCCGCCTCGGTTACCGCATCGTGCTGACCTCCGAGGGGCAGCGGCACCCGGTCATGCAGCAGGTTGAGAACGCCGAGGACAACCTGCGCCTGTGGCGGTCCGTGCCGCGGATCTACTGGCGCCAGCACATCGAGGACGCGAAGCTCGGCGCGACGGTTCTGGCCTACGCCGTGCCGGCTCAGAAGGAAGAGAAGCCCGGCGAGCCCGAGCCCCCCCCCGCCGAGCCCGCCGAGCAGGACCTCCGCGAGCGGGAGAAGTACCAACGGAAGAACGCCCTGATGGCCGTGCAGAAGTACGACCGCGGGCAGGTGCTGTTCCTGAGCTTCGACCGGACGTGGCGGCTGCGGTACCGCGTCGGCGACGTGTACCATCACAAGCTCTGGGGCCAGATCCTGCGATGGGCCACGGGCGACAAGCTGCCGGCGGGCACGCGGCTGGTTCGCGTCGGCACCGACAAGACGCGCTACAGCGGCGACGAGCCGGTCAAGATCGCCGCGAAGATCCTGGACGAGAACCTCAGCCCGCTGCCGCCCGAGCAGGCGCGGAAGGTCGTCGCCCGCGTCATCCGGAAGGTCCCCGAGAAGCAGACGGCCCCCGACGGCACGGAGAAGACCGTCACCGTCACGCAGGTCGTGCGCGAGATGAGAATGGAGCCGGTGGAGGGCTCTCTCGGGCGGCTCGAGGCCGACCTGGGCGTCGTCGGCGACGAGTTCGGGCACGGCATCTACACCGTCGAGATCGACTCCCCCGACGTCCGGCGCATCCTCGCGAAGGAGCGAGAGATGTACGCCGCCGGCCGCGACCGCGCCCCCGAGCGCCTGCTCGGCGGCGACGGCGAGATCGTCTCGATCTCGTTCCGCGTGGACGAGCGGGTCTCGCCGGAGCAGCGATACCTCGCCTCGGACCCGGGCACGCTGGAGCGGCTGGCCGTCAGGGCCAATGGCGAGATGATCCCCCCGCAGCAGCTTGCCGACGTCGCCGGCGACTTCGGCCAGGGCGTGGAGGTCCGCGGCGACGTGCTGGAATCGCCGCTGTGGGACACGTGGACGCTGATGATCCTGATCCTCGCCGCGGCCACGGGCGAGTGGGTGCTGCGCAAGCGCCTCGGCCTGGCCTGAGGCAACGGGCCACGGCGAACGAATCGGCGCCTTGGGCGTCGATACGATGTGCGACAATAAGATGCCATTGACGGCACAACCTGCGGATTCGGAAAGGGGCCAACCGTGACGCGGACATTGCAGGCACAACGGGCAAGGGTGGTTCCCGCCACCATCGTGAACACCCTCAAGCGCGTGATCTGGCGGACCCGCCTGGTCATCACGCTGCGGGGCATCGCGGCGGTCGTCGCCACCGCGCTGGTGGCGCTGCTGCTCATCATGGGCATCGACCGGTGGCTCGTGCTCTTCTCGAGCTGGTCGCGCTGGCCGCTGACGCTCTCCGCGCTGGGCACCACCGTGCTGTCGGCGATGTGGTTCCTCCTGCGCCCGCTGGCCAAGACCTTCACCCTGCGCGGCATCGCCCGGGTCATCGAGCAGCGCCACCCCGAGCTCCAGGAGCGCATCAGCTCGACCGTCGAGCTGCTGTCCAGCCCCGACGCCCCGGAGCTTCGCGGCTCCGACGCCCTCATCGAGGCGCTGGCCTCCGAGGCCGTCATCGAGGCCCGCTCCGTCACGCCCAGCAAGGAGGTCACCTGGCGGGCGGCCAGGCCCTTCCTCGCCGCCGCGGCGCTCGTGGTCGCGGTGCTCGCCGGGCTGGCCATCGCCTGGCCGGGGGACACGCGGGACCAGATCCTGCGCGTGATCATGCCGTCGCTGAACATCCGCCGCATCTCCAATGACCAACTGCAGATTCACGTCGTCACCGACGACATGATCCGCGAGATCGCCGGGAAGGACTTCGACTACGTTCTGCTGAAGGGCGAGACGCTCCGCGTCCAGGTCGAGGTCACCAACAACGCCGTCCACGACGCCGAGATGCACACCCGGGTCGGCGAGGACGAGGCCGTCGAGGCGATGAGCGGCGTGCCCTCCGCCAGCGCCGACTGGCCCCGCTTCGAGTACGTCAGCAAGCCGGCGCTGCGGGACTTCGCCTTCCGCGTCCACGCCGGCGACGCCTATAGCCGCTACTACTTCGTCAGGGTCGTCCCGCGCCCGGCGGTCGAGCGCGTGGACGTTCGCCTGGAGTATCCGGCCTACATGGAACGTGCGCCCGGCCACGAGGCCCCGGCCCCCGGCGGCGCCGTCGAGGCGCCCGTGGGGACGAAGGCGGCCGTCACGGCGACGGTGAACCGCCCGGTCGTCTCGGCGGAGTCCGTCATCGACGAGGAGGGCGGCAGGTGCAGGGACGCCGGCGCCAACGCCTACGCCTTCGACATTCAGCTCCCGCAGGAGAAACGGACGGTCGTGTGGGACCTGAGGCTGGTGGACGAGTACGGGTTCACCAGCACGCCGCTGAGCAACAAGCTCCGGGCGACGCCCGACGAGAAGCCCGAGATCACCGTCAGCATTCCCGAGCTGGAGAAGATCAAGACCGACGACGACGAGCGGACGCTCCGCCTGAAGCCGTTCACGCAGGTGCCCTTCGACTACGCCATCACCGACGCCATCGGCCTGAAGGAGGCCTGGGTCGAGCTGAGCGTCAACGGCAGCGTCATCCCGAAGGTCCCCCTGCCGATCGCCGCCAACCGGCGCGAGATCGCCGGGCGGCACGTGCTCGACCTCGCCGCGCCCGACCTGCGCGACGCGCGGCGGGTGACGGTGCAGTTCAAGGCACTGGACAACATGCCCGGCCGCACGCAGCCCGCCGAGAGCGAGACCTACACCATCGTCGTCGACGTGAAGGCCCCCAGCTTCTACGGGCAGGTCGCCCTCGGCGAGGAGCTGACCATCCGCGGCAAGCTGAAGGACATCCTCGAGAAGCTCCAGGCCGCCAAGGTCGACTCCGAATCCCTGGTGGGGCAGACCCCGAAGCTCAAGGCCGACGCCGCCGGACTGCCCGACAGCCTCAAGGACCGCGTCAGGGAATGCACCACCAAGCTCGGCGAGGCGAAGACCGCCACCGTCCGGCTCAGCACCGACCTGGCCGGGGACGGCACGTACCTGAAGCTCTCGGAAGACCTGGCGGACCTGGCGGAGACGCAGATCGGGATGGCCGAGAGCCTGGCGGCGCAGATTCCGCTCACCGACGCCTCCGGCGAGCGGGTGACGCTCGCCAAGAACGCCGACTTCAAGATCAAGCGGGCCATCGACATCCTCAACCGGATGCTCGATGAGCTGCACGAGATGGTCGAGACGGTCCGGAAGGCCCGCGAGCTGGAGGACCTGGCGCGGCGGCAGGAGGAGCTGGCCGACGCGGCGGCGGCGCTCGATGCGGCGCAGCCTCCCGACGCCGCCGGGCTGGAGGCCATGCTTCCCATGGGCTTCGACGCCGCCCTCAACGAGGACGACTGGAAGGCCTGGCAGAACCTGCTGGCCAAGGACATCCGGGAGATGCTCGACCAGACCCCGGGCGCGCTGGCGGAGTTCATGCAGCAGGAGCAGAAGCGGGTCCAGGACCTGGCCGCGCAGGCCGCCGAGGTCCAGGCGCTTCAGCAGGACATGCTCGACAAGGCCGCCCAGCTCGAGAAGATCGGGCTGGAGCTGGCCGACCTGGCCGCCAGGCAGCAGGAGTTGGCGAAGCGGGCCGCCGTGGAGGTGTCGCCCGAGTTCACGAAGCCGATGATGCAGGCGGCCCAGGACCTCGCGGCGCAGCAGCTTCCGAAGGCGATCGGCCTTCAGAAGCAGGCCGAGGCGGGCCTCCAGCAGGTAGCGGCCGGGCAGCCCATCCCGCAGATGGGCCAACAGCCCCAGGCGGCTCAGCAGCCCGGTCAGCAGCCGGGCCAGCAAGCAGCCCAGCAGCCGGGCCAGCAAGCCGGGCAACAGCCGGGCCAGCAGCCCGGCCAGCAGCCGGGACAGCAGGCGGGCCAGCAGGCCGGGCAACAGCCCGGCGCCGCCCAGCAGCAGGCCGCCGGGCAGATCGCTCAGCAGCAGGCTGAGCTTCGCAAGCAGGCCGAGGCGCTGCTGGGCGAGCAGCAGCAGCTCGCCGGCGCGGTGCAGAACGAGCTGCTCCAGCAGCAGAAGCAGCTAGCCGAGGAGATGGCCCAACTGGCCGACCAGTTCGCGAAGGTGGCCCCGCAGCAGGACCAGTTGCCGCTTCAGGCGGCGCAGAACGCCGACGCGGCGGCCCAGCAGCTCCAGCAGGGCAACGTTCCGGCGGCGGCTCAGGCGGCCCAGCAGGCGGCCCAGGCGATGGGCCAGGTCGCCCAGCAGGCGCCGGGGCAGCAAGCCGGCCAGCAACCGGGACAGCAGGCCGGTCAGCAGGCGGGCCAGCAGGCCGGTCAGCAACCGGGACAGCAAGCCGGCCAGCAACCGGGACAGCAGGCCGGTCAGCAGGCGGGCCAGCAGGCCGGTCAGCAACCGGGACAGCAAGCCGGCCAGCAACCGGGACAGCAGGCCGGTCAGCAGGCGGGCCAGCAGG
>CAZMDT010000255.1:0-2175 GCA_964564965.1 uncultured Planctomycetaceae bacterium
CGGTGCCGCCGTCGTGCCCGCTGATGAGGACCTCATCGGCGTTGCCCTTGGCCACGCCGGCGGCGATGGTGCCGACGCCGACCTCCGCCACGAGCTTGACCGACACCTTCACGCCCGGGTTGGCGCACTTCAGGTCGTAGATGAGCTGGGCCAGGTCCTCGATGGAGTAGATGTCGTGGTGGGGCGGTGGGCTGATGAGCGTCACCCCCGCCGTGGCGTGGCGGAGGCGGGCGATTTCGGCGGTGACCTTGTGCCCCGGAAGCTGCCCGCCCTCCCCCGGCTTGGCGCCCTGCGCCATCTTGATCTGAAGCTCCCGCGCGTGCGCGAGGTAGTTGATCGTCACGCCGAACCGCGCCGAGGCCACCTGCTTGATGGCGCAGTTCCGCGAATCGCCGCTGGCGTCGTCCACGTAGCGGGCCGGGTCCTCCCCGCCCTCGCCGGTGTTGCTCATCGCCCCCAGCCGGTTCATCGCGACGGCCAGGCACTCGTGCGCCTCCTTGCTGATCGACCCGTGCGACATCGCGCCCGTGCAGAAGCGCTTCACGATCTCGCCGGCGGGCTCGACCTCCGCCAGCGGCACGGGCTCGCCCGGGGCGAACTCGAACAGCCCCCGCAGCGTCGCCAGCCGCTTCGACTGGTCGTTCACGGCCTTCGCGTAGGCCTCGTAGGCCCCCGCGTCGTCCAACATCACCGCGTGCTGGAGCTTCGTGACCGTCTCGACGTTCCACAGGTGATGCTCGCCGTCGAGGCGGAGATGGTACTCCCCGCCGAAGTCGAGCGCGGGCGCCGCCGCCGGACGCTCGCCGAAACCCGCCGCGTGCCGCGCCAGGGCGTCCCGGGCGATCTGCTCCAGCCCCACCCCGCCGATCCGCGACGTCGTGCCCGTGAAGTACGTGTCGATCACGCCGCGGTTCAGCCCGATCGCCTCGAAGAGCTGCGCCGAGCGGTAGCTCCGAAGCGTCGAGATGCCCATCTTGGACATCGTCTTCAGGATGCCCTTCTTGACGGCCGTGATGTAGTGGTCGAACAGGTCCTCCACCTCCAGCGACGCATCGGTCTCCCCCCGGCGGTGGAGGTCCGCGACGGCCTCGAAGGCGAGGTACGGGTTGACGGCGTTGGCGCCGTAGCCGCAGAGCAGGCAGAAATGCATGACCTCGCGCGGCTCCCCGGACTCCACGACGAGGCCGGCCTCGGCCCGCAGGCCCCGCTCGAGCAGCCCGTGATGGACCGCCGCCGTCGCCAGCAGCGCCGGGATGGGCGCCCGGTTGGGCGAGGCGCCGCGGTCGGAGATGATAAGGAGGGATGCCCCGTCGCGGATGGCGGCCTCGGCGGCGTCGAGGAGGTCGTCAAGCGCCCGGCGGAGCGCGGCGGCGGGGTCGCCGGCGCGGGCGTCGAACAGCGCCTCGACGGTGGCCACGGCGAAGTCCTCGCGCGTGGCCGCGCGGAGCCGGGCGATGTCGTCGTTGGTGAGGACCGGGTGCGGCAGCTTGAGCTGCCGGCAGTGCTCGGGCGTCTCGGCGAGCAGGTTGTGCCGCTTGCCCGCGTACAGCATCAGCGACATCACCAGCCCCTCGCGGTACGGGTCGATCGGCGGGTTCGTCACCTGGGCGAAGAGCTGCTTGAAGTACGCGAACAGCGACTTCGGCTCATCCGAGAGCACCGCCTGCGGCGCGTCGTTGCCCATCGAGCCGACCGGCTCCTGCGCATTGCTGGCCATCGGCAGGAGGATCATCGTCAGCTCCTCCCGCGTGTACCCGAACGCCCGCAGCAGCCGCGACAGCTCCCCCGGCGGCGTCGGCTCCGGCCGCGAGGCGTGAAACAGCCCGCGCAGCTCGATGCGGTTCTGCTCCAGCCAGCGGCGGTAGGGGCGCTGCCGGGCGACCTTGCTCTTGATCTCGTTGTCCGAGATGATCCGCCCCTCGGCGGTATCGACGAGGAACATGCGCCCCGGCTGAAGACGCCCCTTGGCGTGGACTCTCTCGGGCGGGAACTCGATCACGCCGACCTCGCTGGCGAGCACGACCAGCCCATCGGTGGTGACCACGTATCGTGCGGGGCGCAGGCCGTTGCGGTCGAGGGTTCCGCCCACCAGCCGTCCGTCGGTGAAGACCATCGCCGCCGGGCCGTCCCACGGCTCCATGATCGCCGAGTGGTACTCGTAGAACGCCCGTTTGT
>CAZMDT010000255.1:2185-4898 GCA_964564965.1 uncultured Planctomycetaceae bacterium
TCGGTGCTGATGTGGTAGGCGGGCCCGAAGGCCTCGGGGATCATCATCATCATCGCGTGGGGCAGCGACCGCCCCGCCCGCACCAGCAGCTCCACGGCGTTGTCGAACTGGGCGGAATCGCTCCCGCCAGGCGTGAGGACGGGCTTCAGGTCGGCCAGCACCGCCGCCCCCTCGCCGCCGGGGCCTTCCGTCTCCAGCAGCGGGCAGGCCATCCGCATCTCGCGGCCGTGCATCCGGTTGCGGTTGCCCGACAGCGTGTTGATCTCGCCATTGTGGGCGATCATCCGGAACGGCTGCGCCAGCCGCCAGTTCGGGAACGTGTTCGTGCTGTACCGCTGGTGCACCACCGCCAGCGCCGTGGCGGTCCGCGGGTCGGCGAGATCCGGGTAGTACGCGAAAAGCTGCGGCGCCAGGAACATGCCCTTGTAGCAGAGGGTGCGCGCCGACATGCTCACCACGTAGAAGTCCTCGGCCGCCTCGCCGTAACGCTGTTGCACGAGGCGCTCCGCACGGCGCCGGGCCAGGTACAGCCGCCGCTCGAGCGTGTCGGCGTCGGCGCCTTGGCCGTCGATGAAGACCTGCTCGATGGCGGGCTCGGCCGTGCGGGCGAGGTCGCCTAGGCCGCCGTTGTCCGTGGGCACCTCGCGGCGCCCGAGGACGCGCACGCCGTAGCAGGCGGCCGCCTCGTCGAGGGCCTCGGCGCACTTCCGGCGGAGCGCCGCGTCGCGCGGAGCGAAGACCATGGCCACGGCGTAGGCGCCGGGGGCGGGCAGGGCGATGCCGAGACGTTCGGCCTCGGCGGCGAGGAACTCGTGGGGGAGCTGGAAGAGGATGCCGGCGCCGTCGCCGGTGCACTCGTCGCTGCCGGCGGCGCCGCGGTGTTGGAGGTTCAGCAGCACCTCCCTTGCGTGCTCGATGATCGCGTGGTCGCGCCGGCCGGTGATGTTCACGACCGCACCGATGCCGCACGCGTCGTGCTCGCGGCGCGATTCGTACAGCCCGAAATCTCTGGGCGTGGGTGCCGGCATCGTTGCCTTGTCCGGGCCGCGCCCGCGACGGCGCCGGGGGCGGCCAAAAGCAGCCTTAAGCCTCTGTATCAACAATTATAGCGAACGGCGCGCCCGTTTCCCTCTCGTAGACATGCTAATAATAAGGATAGATATTATTAGAGATACTTATGTACCTCGGGGGCGGTCGGCGCGGGCACGCCGGGCGCCAATCAATGCGGCCGGGCGGCCCGATACCGACGGGCCAACCCGGCCGCCAGGGAAAAGGAATCTTCGTCACGTCCGGCGCGTGCCGGGCGATGTCGCCTAGCTGTCGTAGTACATGTGGAACTCGTGGGGATGCGGCCGAAGCGCCAGCGGGGCCAGCTCCTCTTCCCGCTTCCAGGTGAGCCACGCCTCCACGAGGTCATTGGTGAACACGTTGCCGGCGGTCAGGAAGGCGTGGTCGGCCTCAAGGGCGCCAAGCGCCTCGTCGAGCGTGCCCGGCGTCTTCGGGTACAGCGCCAGTTCCTCCGTGCTCATCTCGTAGATGTCGCGGTCGAGCGGCTTGCCGGGGTCGATCTGGTTCCGGACGCCGTCGATCGCCGCCATCAGCATCGCCGTCCAGGCGATGTATCCATTGGCCGTCGGGTCGGGGCAGCGGAACTCCAGCCGCTTGGCCTTCGGGCTGGCGGAGTACATCGGAATGCGGAGCGCGGCGCTGCGGTTCCGGGCCGACATCACCAGGTTCACCGGCGCCTCGAACCCCGGCACCAGCCGGCGGTACGAGTTCGTCGTCGGCGCGGCAAACGCCAGGATCGCCGGGGCGTGCTTGAGGAGGCCGCCCGCCGCGTAGAGCCCGAGGTCGCTCAGCCCCGCGTACCCGTCGCCCGCCATCAGCGACTGGCCGCCCTTCCACAGCGAGAAGTGCGAGTGCATCCCGCTGCCGTTGTCTTCGAAGACCGGCTTGGGCATGAACGTCACCGTCTTGCCCGCCCGCTTCGCGACGTTCTTGATGATGTACTTGTACCACATGAACTGGTCCGACATGGTCAGCAGCGGCTCGAACCTCATGTCGATCTCCGCCTGCCCCGCCGTGGCGACCTCGTGGTGGTGCGCCTCGACCACGATGCCGACCTTCCGCATCTCCTCCACCATCTCCCCGCGGAGATCGTGGTACGTGTCGGTGGGGCTCACGGGGAAGTACCCGCCCTTGAACGACGGCTTGTAGCCGAGGTTCGGCTCCTCGAACCGGGCGGTGTTCCACGCGCCCTCCACCGAGTCGATCTGGTAGTAGCCGGTGTGCTGGTTCTGCTCGTAGCGGACCTCGTCGAAGATGAAGAACTCCGGCTCCGGGCCGATGTAGCACGTGTCCGCGATGCCGGTCTCGATGAGGTACGCGTGGCCCTTCCGCGCCACGTGGCGCGGGTCGCGCGTGTAGTCCTCGTGGGTTACCGGGTCCACGATGTTCGCCAGCACGCTCAGCGTCGGGCGGGCGAAGAACGGATCGATGCACGTCGTGGCCGCGTCCGGCACGGCCAGCATGTCCGACACGTGGATGCTCTGCCAGCCGCGAATCGACGAGCCGTCGAACCCCACGCCCTCCTCGAACGTGCTCTCGTCCCACGTCTCGATGGGGAACGTGCAGTGCTGCCATGTCCCCAGCAGGTCGGTGAACTTCAGGTCCACCATCGCCGCCCCGTGTTTCTTGGCGAAGTCGAAGAATT
>CAZMDT010000256.1:0-265 GCA_964564965.1 uncultured Planctomycetaceae bacterium
AAGTCCTGAATCTCCCGCCCGAGCCCGCTCGGGCAGGACTTCGTTTGCGCCCAACAAAGCCCGCTCAGCCGGCGCGCAGCTCCGCGAACAGCGTCAGCGAAGTGGCGCCCGTGACCTCGACCTGCACGTACCGCCCCGCGAGCGACTCCGGGCCGGTGAAGACCACGATGTGGTCGCCGCGCGTCCGCCCGACGAGTTGCGTCGCGTCCTTCGTGGGGGCCTCGGCCTGCTTGCCGGACCGCGGCGAAGGGCCCTCGACGAGGAC
>CAZMDT010000256.1:275-4897 GCA_964564965.1 uncultured Planctomycetaceae bacterium
GTGATGCGCCAGGCCCACCTCCTCCTGCGCGGAAAGCAGCTCGTGGTTGCGGCGCTTCTTCGTCTCCGCCGGCACGTCGTCCCGGAGATTCCGCGCCGCCGCCGTGCCCGGGCGGGGCGAGTACTTGAAGACGAACGAGTTCTTGTACCCGCCGCGGCGGATCAGGTCGGCCGACGCCTGGTGGTCGGCCTCGGTCTCGCCGGGAAAGCCCACGATGAAGTCGCCCGCCAGCACCACCCCGGGCACGATCTCCCGCGCGCGGTCCACGAGGTCGTCGTAGTCGGCGCGCGTGTACCCGCGGCGCATCCGCCTCAGCATGGCGTCGGAGCCGCTCTGGGCGGGGCAGTGGACGTATTCGCACACGGCCGGCAGGTCGCGCATCGCCTCCAGCACGTCGTCGGTGAAGTCGAGCGGGTGGCTGGTGACGAACCGCAGCCGCCGCAGGCCCGCGAGGCCCGCGAGGCTTTCCAGCAGGTCGCTGAATCGCACCTGGCGCCCGGCGTCCGCCCAGCGGTAGCGGTTGACGGCCTGCCCGAGCAGCGTGATCTCCGTCCGCCCGGCCTCGACGAGGCGGCGGGCTTCCTCGAGGATCGCGGCGGGGCGGCGGCTGACCTCCGCCCCGCGGACGTACGGCACGATGCAGTACGTGCAGAAGTTGTCGCAGCCGCGCATCACGCGGACGTATGCTTGCGCCGGGCTCGGCGTCGCCGACGCGTCGCGCGACAGGTCCAGGGCGTCCTGCCGCGGCGGGCGCGGCGGCTCGCCGCGTCCGGGGTCGAGCGCGATCACGGGCTTCCCGTTCTGCGCCGCGGCCAGGAGGCCCGGCAGCCTGGCGAGCTGCCCGGGGCCGCAGACCAGACCCACCGCCGGGCAGCGCCGCCGAATCCGCTCGCCCAGCCGCTGCGCCATGCAGCCGAGCACCCCGACGATCAGCCCGGGCCGGTGACGGGCCTTCCGCCGGGCGTCCGCCCCGAGACGCGAGAAAACCTTCTCCTCCGCGTGCTTCCGGACGGAGCAGGTGTTGTAGAGCACCGCGTCGGCGGCCTTGCGGTCGTCCGTCATCTCGTGCCCGGCCGCGCGCAGCACCGACGCCACCAGCTCGCTGTCCAGCCGGTTCATCTGACAGCCGAAGGTCTCCAGGCGGATGCGCATCGGGCGGCGTCCATGATAGCATGCGGGCCCGCTGGCGCTGAAGCCGCCCGGGCGGAGCGGCAATGGCAGCCGCGCCATGGCGATCGCCCGGCGTGCATGGGACAATGATCTCCGGGCCGGGAGGCCACCGGATGATGAGAAGAGCCAGCGCTTCAGGCCGCGGGCGGCGCCCGCCGCGCATTGCGGCGGCCGTCGCCGTGGCGGGGCTGTGCGTCGCCGCGGCATGCGGCAAGGAGAGGCCGACCGTGGAAGTCAACGCCAGGGCCGACGGATACCGCGGCGTGTGGTACTTCAACCAGCCGTCGCACGACGAGTACGTCTACAAGTATTCCGGCGGGCTGGGCACCTATTGCGCCAAGCACCAGCCCTTCGCCGTCTATTGCGCGAAGGTGGACAAGACCTTCTTCTGCTACGGCGGCGCGACGCGCGACGATCCGCGCCACCTGCTGCACATGGTCAGCTTCTACGACCACGCGAGCGGCACCGTTGTCCGCCCGACGATCGTCATGGACAAGGCCACCGACGACGCCCACGACAACCCCGTGATCGCCGTGGCCGCCGCGGGGCACATCTGGATCTTCTCGACGTCGCACGGCCGCTCGCGGCCGTCGTTCATCCACCGGAGCGCCGCGCCCTACGACGTCTCGCGGTTCGAGCGCGTGAAGGCCGTGCTCACGGGTGATCGGCAGCGGCCGCTGGACAACTTCTCGTACTTCCAGGCGTGGTATGTCCCGGGGCGGGGCTTCGTCTGCCCGATGACGTGGTACAACCATCCGGCGGAGCGGACGTCTTGTTTCGCCGCGAGCCGCGACGGCGTGCGGTGGTCGGTGCAGCGCCTGGCGGCCATCGAGAAAGGGCACTACCAGATCAGCGGCGTGCACGAGGGCACGGTCGGCTGCGCGTTCAACTACCACCCCGACCCGCGGGGGCTGAACTGGCGAACGAACCTGTACTACGTCGCCACCGCGGACGGCGGGCAGACGTGGCGGACCATCGACGGGGAGGCGCTGTCGCTGCCGCTGACCGAAGCCGACAACCCCGCCCTGGTTCACGACTGGCGCCGCGATAAGCTGAACGTGTACCTCAAGGACATCAACTTCGACGCCGAGGGCCGACCGGTGATCCTGGTGGTCACCTCGAAGGGCTATGAGGCCGGGCCGAAGAACGACCCGCGCACCTGGACCACCGCCCACTGGACGGGCGGTAAGTGGCAGCTCCGCCCCGTGACGACCTCCGACAGCAACTACGACACCGGCTCGCTGCACGTGGAGAAGGACGGGACGTGGCGAGTGATTGCGCCGACGCTGCCGGGCCCGCAGCCGTACAACCCCGGCGGCGAGATAGCCATGTGGGTTTCGGCCGACGAGGGCCGGACGTGGAAGATGGCGCGGCAGATGACCCGCAACAGCGAGCGGAACCACAATTACGTCCGCCGCCCGGTAAGCGCGCACCCGGGCTTCTACGGCCTGTGGGCGGACGGGCACGCCCGGAAGCCGAGCGAGTCGCGCCTGTACTTCTGCACGAAGGCGGGGGAGGTGTTCGTGCTGCCCCCGACGATGGACGGCGAGACCGCCAGGCCGCAGAAGCTCCCGGGCGAGCGGCGGACGCCGGCGGGTGAGGCGGAACCGGCAGCCGGGCCATAGCGACGGCTCGGCGCAGGCGGGAGGGCGCCCGGGCCTCAGGCGGCGTCAGTCGAACACCAGCACGCCCTTGATGTAGCCCTCGGGGCGGTCGGCGGCGAGCCGCATGGCCGCCTGCACGTCGGCGACCGGGTGGCGGTGCGTGATGAGCTTCCGCATGTCGAGAACCCCGCGCTCCAGCAGCCGCACGCCGCGCTCCATCATGTTGATGTTGTGGTCGGCCCCCATCCACGGGGAGCTGTTCAGCATGGTCACGCCCTTCATGTGCAGCGTGTCCATGTCGAGGGCGACCGCCCCGTGGTGCCAGGCGAACATGCCGACGCGCCCGCCGGGCCGGACCAGCCCCGCCGCCGCCTGGAGCACCTCGGGCACGCCGGCAGCGTCGATGACGAGGTCGAACGGCCGGGCCTTCAGATCGGCGAGGCGGGCCTTGCCCGCGGGCGTCCCGGCGTGGACGACCTCGGTGGCGCCGAAGGCCTCGGCCAGGTCCAGGTTCAGCCGTCTCACGTCGGTGACGACCAGCTCGGACAGCGGATAGTGCGCCAGCCCCTGCACGTTGAGCAGGCCCATGTAGCCCGCGCCCATCAGCAGCACGCGGTCGCCCGGCGTGATGTGGTAGCTGTAGAGCGCCGTGGCGACGCACGCCGCCGGCTCGCCCAGCATGACGGCCGGGTCGTCCGGCATCCGCGAGAACTTCACCACGCGCCCCGCGGGCAGGTTCACGTCGAGCTGCCACGGAAAGCCGTCGTCCGCCTCGAGCCGCGGGTCGTTCCAGAGGGTGACGACGTCGCCCTCGCGGACGCCCTCGACGCCCGGCCCGAGGCGCCTCACCACGCCGATGCCCTCGTGACCGGGAACGCGCGGCATCGGCAGGGCGAGCACGCCGGTGAACTGCACGACCTCACCCATGCAGATGCCGTTGGCCAGGCTGCGGACCTGCACCTCCCCGGCGGACGGGTCGGCCACGTCGCACTCGCGGACCTCCGTCTTGCCCGCCTTCAGGAAGTAGACCGCCCGCGTCTTCATCGTCGTCTCCCGGTCCGCCGCCGCGCGGGGGCGCGGCAAGCCGCGGCCGGACGTAACATAGGAACGCCGCCGCGGGCTGTCAATCGGGCCCGTCGGGGGCGCCCGTTTGGGCGCGAAGGGGCGGTGCTTCTATAATGGCACGACCTCCGCGAGGCCGCGCGCACAGCCAGGGAGAACGCATGGACATCAATCTACGCATCGCCGGCGAGGCCGGACAGGGCGTGCAGACGACGGGCAATCTGCTGGTTCACGTTCTGGCCGGCATGGGGCTGCACGTGGTGACGTGCCAGAGCTACATGTCGCGGATTCGCGGCGGGCTGAACTGGTACGACGTTCGCGTGGGCGACGGGGAGCTGTTCGGCCCGCGGGATCGCGCCGACCTGCTGGTGGCGCTGACGAACGAGGCGTTCGACGCGCTCCGCGAGGGTGTTGCCGACGGCGGGGTGATCCTGTACGACGGCGAGGAGGCCGACGGCGCGGTGGCGTTGCCGTTCACCCGGACGGCGAAGGACGTCGCGGGCTCGGGCGTCATGGCCAACAGCGTGGCGGCGGGGGCGGTGTTCGCCGTGCTGGGCTATGGCCTCAAGCCGCTGCACGACTACCTCGCTGAGCAGTTCAAGAAGAAGGGCGGCGAGGTGGTCGAGCAGAACGTTTCGTGCGTCTCGGCCGGGGCGGACCTCGCCAGGGACCACGCCGGAAAGCTCGCCGCGCCGGAGCCCGCCGGCGCGCCCGGCTACGTCATCGACGGGGCGTCCGCCATCGGGCTGGCCGCGGCGACGGCCGGCGTGAAGGTGGTGACGGCCT
>CAZMDT010000257.1:0-4889 GCA_964564965.1 uncultured Planctomycetaceae bacterium
GGGCCGCGGGTGTCGCCGACGTTCGTGTCGACGCCGTACTTCTTGGGGATCAGGATGTCATGCTGCCAGACGCTGACGCCCCCGGTGAGGATCGTGCACAGCACCGCGTCGGCGCCCTTCAGCGCCTCGCGGCGGTCCGTCGTGGCGACCACCCTGGCGGGATAGCCGCCGCGGTCGATGATCGTCCGGACCGCCTTGCGCGCGAACGCCAGGCGCTCCCGGTCGATGTCCATCAGGGCGATCGTGGAGCCCTTGAGCGCCTCGAACGTCAGCATGTCCCGCACCAGCCCCCGCGTGAAGCCGAGGCTGCCCGCGCCGATGAACGTGATCCGCGGCATCGCCGGTTCTCCTGTCCGCCTTCCACGGACGGGGCGGAAGGGCCGGCATTATACACGGCGCGCAGGGCAGTCAGTATGGACGGCCCGCCACGGCAGACGAATCAAGGGTTGGGGATTCCGGCGTCCTGATTCGGGATTCGAGATTTGCCCCCTGGATCTGAGATCTGCGATTTGAGACTTCCGATCGTCCGTCGCGAGGATCGCGCTGCCGCGCAAGCGACGGCGCGCTACGGGCTGTCGGCACCGTCGTCGGGCTTCTCGAGCCGGTCGCGCAGCAGGTCCAGCAGGAGCCGCAGCGGGCGATCCTGCGGCGTCGGAAGCGGGCCCGGCGGCTCGGCCGGCTGCGTGGCCGGGGGCTCGGGTTGAGGCTGCCCCCCCGGCTGGGGCCCCATGGGAATCACGATCTCGCCCCCGCCGGGCTTCCCGGGAGCGGGCTTTGGCGCGGGCTGCGTCGCGGCCGGGCCGAAAAGGTCCAGGATGCGGTCGCCACGCTCCTTCAGCATCTCCACCGTGAGCCTTTTGATCAGCTCGCCGACGTTCACCTTGCCGAGGTCCGCCGTCGGCGACAGCCGCAGGCCCGTAATCGGGATACCCACGCGGAACGCCTTGTCCACCCGCCCGACGAATTCCGCGACGGGGCCCTTGATGCCCAGCTTCTCCAGCAGCGGGCCGCCCAGCGGCATGGTCACATTCAGGTCCAGCTTGTCATCGAAGCCGACGGAGCCGTAGAACTGAAGCGTCAGCGCCTTGCCGAAGGTCAGCGTGAAATCGTCGTACTTGATCCGGCCGTTCTCGATCTTGAAGTTCAGCCGCCCGGCGTTGACGAGCCGCACGCTATCGCCGGTGAGCCCGCCGAGGGTCAGCAGCGTGCGGAGCAGCCCGGACGCCCGGAGCCTCAGGCCCGTGAGGTCGAGGTGCCCGGACCCCCCGCCGACGGCGGCATTGCTGCCGAGCGGGAAGGCAATCGCCCTTTCGGTGGCGAGGGTCACCTTGCCGTCGAGGGAGGTGAGTTGGGCGAAGATCGGGTTGAATCGCGACAGCAGCGTGCGCCCCACCTCCCGGTCGATGCCCATCTCGTCAAGGATCACGGTGTCGGCAGGCAGCTCGAGCACGGGCGTGACACCGGTAAAGTCCACCGTGCCGACCACGCGCATCGTCCCGCCCGAGGCAGGCATCGTGGTCGGGCGGAGCAGCAGCTTGCCCCCGCTCAGCGCCGGGGCGAGCTGGGCTTCCCCAAGCCGGAAGCCCGCGAGTGTCGCCCCCGACCAGCGCACCCAGCCGGAGCCGTCCAGAGCGCCAAAGCTCGGTGCGAGCCTCGGCAGGTTCGCCGGGCCCGTCAGCCGGAACTCCCCCGACGCCGGGCCGCTTACCGAAACGTACTCCGCCGCCTCCGGCACAAACTGGTGCAGCAGCGCCGTCAGTCGGCCCCAGTCGCCCGTGAACCCCCCGGAGATGTCCAGCACCCGGCGCGCGCCGTATTCCTTGACCGTCCCCGAGGCGGTCAGGTCGAGCGGCTGCGAGGTCATGTGCAGCTTCTCCAGCGTGACCGACTCCGCCTTGGTATCAACGACGGCCGACCCGTCGAGAAGGACCAGCGCCTCCCGCACCGCCTTCTCGCCCTCCCCCACCACGAGGTCGCGGATCGTGCCCTGGCGGATCGCGACGGTGACGCGGTCGCCGTCGGAGCCGGCACGGCCCTGCCAGGCGAGGTGCCCGGAGAGGGGCGGGGCGTTCTTCAGGGCGCCGAACGCCCGCGCGATGGCGAGCGTGCGCGCCAGGTCGGCGCTCAGGTCCACCTGCCCGGCGAGCGAGAACGCTTTGCCGGTGCGCACGCTCAGGCCGGTCACGTTGGCCTCGGCCGGGCCGCCGCTGACCGTCGCCTTGGCCACGTCCAGCCGGCCCGCCTCCATCTCGTACGCCACGCCGGACAGCGACACCGCCACGCGCGGCTCGCGGACCGTCTGGTCGCCCGAGCGCACGGCGAGATCGACGATCTGGCCGCTGCCGTCGGCTGTCACGCGGCCGCCGCCGAACGAGGCCGGGCCCGCCCAGGTGAAGCGGCCCGACGCGTCCGGCAGCGACGCCGGCGCCCCGAATGCCTTCGCGATGGCCAGCACCCGCGCGATGTCGGCCGCGGTATCGACACGGCCGCTCGCCGAAAACGCCTCCCCCGTCTTCACGCGGACGTCCGTGACGGCAACGCGGTTGGCGCCCGCGGACACAACGGCCTTGGGCGCGGTGAAGGCGCCGGTGTCGATGTCGAAGCGCCCCTGCTCGATGCTGAAGGCCACCTCGGGCTCGCGGACCTCGGCGCCGTGGCGGGGGCGGACCAGCAGGTTGGCGACGTGGCCGGCGCCGGCGAAGGCGGCGGCGCCGCCGGCCCTCGTGACCGAGCCGGACCACACGACTTGCCCGGCGAGCTCCGGCAGCTCCGGCAGGTCCACGAAGTGCCCCGCCAGCAGCAGCGCCGGGGCGATTTCGACCGTCACGTCGTCGGCGGTCGCGGTGAGCGACGGCGCCTCGCCCCACGCCAGCCGGACGTCGCTCACCGTTCCGCCGGCCAGCCCGCCCGAAAGCGCCAGACGCGACACCGCCAGCGCCGCCGCGGCGAGATCCACCGTGGCGCCCGACCAGTGAACCGTGACGGGCTTCTCGCCGACGGCCTTGCCGCCGGCCCGAAGCCCCGTCACCGTCACCGAGCCCGTCGAGGTGATCGGCGCGTCCGCCGCCGCGCGGGCGAACGAGGCGGTCAGGGCCAGATTGCCGTCGAGTCCCTCGAGGCCGGCGAAACCGATGGCCGCCGCGTTCCGCCCGATCGACGCCAGCGTGCCGCGCGTCAGCGCCACCTGCCCGCGGAAGCCCCCGCCGGCAACGTCGAACTGCCCGGAGCCGGACAGGGCCAGCTCCCGCCCCTCCGAGACGGTGAGGCTCTCGGCGACCAGGTGGGCAATCTGCCCGTCCTTTGTCAGCAGGCGCCCCTTCGCGGCCAGCGAAGCATCGCTCAGGTCCACCACGCGCCCGCCCCACCCGACGCGCAGCGCCGCGCCGGCGGCGTCCGCCGACCAGGCCATCCGCTCGGGGTCGGTCCTGTCGAGCGCCGCCGAGCCGGTCGCCACGCCGGCCAGCACGACCTCGCCGAGGTCGAACACGCCGCCGAGCTGGTCCATCAGGCCGCCGAGGTCGAAGTAGAAGTTCACCTTCGCGACGGCGGCAGTGCCGCTGGCGTCGGCGCGGCCGAAGCCGGTCATCACGTGCGTGTCGGTAACCCGCAGCCCCTGGCCGCGCTCGAGGCGCACGTCGAGCTTGGCAACGACGGGCTTCCAGGCGGTGCGCCCGCCCGGCCACGACGCCTCGAAGCCCGTCACGCGGACCTCGCCGACGGCGGCGGGCTCCTCGCCGCCTCGGATCGACAGGCGGTCGCTCTCCACCACGCCGCCCTCAACGGCCGCCCCGGGCCGGACCCGCAGCAGCGACGGCACCGCGGCGGTCAGCGCGGGCAGGTCCAGCCGCACGTCCTTCAGCTCGACCGTCGCCTCCGGCAGCACGAGCGCGGCCCTGCCGGCGATGGCGTCGAGCAGCGCCTGAACCGTCGGCGCCGCCGGGACGTCGCCGCGGGCATACGTGAACTCCGCCGACAGCATGCTGCCCGCGCCGCGGAGGGTCGCCTTGCCGGCCGCCCGGGCACTGGTGATCGCCACTTCACCCGTCGCCTCGATGTCCACCGGGCGAAGGGCGACGTACCCGCCTCCGAGGGACCGCAGCCCGGCGGCCGAGGCGGTGAACGACGCCTTCAGGTCGCCCTCGTGGAGCGTCACGTCGGCGGCAAGGCGCAGCGTGCCGGCGACCGGCGCCTCGGGGAGGGCAAACCGGCCCACGCTCGCCAGGTCGATCCCCCCCTCGTTCACCGGACGGACCTCGACGCGAGCGGTCGCCTTGTCCGGCTGGAGGGCGGTCTCGCCGGCGAGGCCGTTGGCGCTTATCGCCGCGAGCAGCCTGCCGCCGCCCGGCGCGTTGAAGGAGACCGAGCCGGTGAGCTTGTCGAGGGTGTCGAGGGTCAGCTCGCCCTCGAGGTCCGCCACGGCCAGCTCGCGCCCCTCGCGGACCACGCGGACGGTGCCGCCGCTGAGGCGGAGCTTCAGGCGCGGCTTCGGCAGCGGCGAGGGCTCCGGCGAGGGGGTCCGCGAGGCGAACGCCTGCGCCAGTGACACGCTGCCGTCCGGCAGCACGTGCAGGACCACCGCCGGCGAGCCCACGCTCAACTCGCCGAGGTCCTCCCAGTCCGTCGCCAGCCCCCACAGGCCACGCGGCACCTCCACCGAGCCGGCCCGCAGCACCTCCCGCCCGTCCGGGTCCGTGACGGACAGGCCCACGAGGCGCGTCCGCCCGCCCCAGCCGAGCTGGACGTCCCCAACGGAGATGCGCCCCCGGATGCGGTCGTTGACCATCGAGAGCACCAGCCGCGTGACCGGCCCCGTCGAGACGATGTACGGCGCCAAGGCCCCGATGAGCAGCAACGCCCCCACCACGGCGCCCACCACCCACGGCCAGCGC
>CAZMDT010000258.1:0-4833 GCA_964564965.1 uncultured Planctomycetaceae bacterium
CACCTGCGGCGGTTGCACCTTAGGGCCATGCATGGCGAGGGCGGCGGGCGCAAAACGCAAGCGGCAGGTGCTGCCGTGGCGTGGCACCTGCCGCTTGTGTTGTTCCGCCTCCGAGTCCATCCGGAGGCCGCCGCCGGCATCGGCCGGCAGCTCACTGACCTGTTGGCTGCCTACTTCTTTTTCTTCTTCGCGGCTTTCTTCTTCGCCGGCTTCTTTGCGGCACGCTTCTTTGCCGGCTTCTTCTTCACGACCTTCTTCTTGCCGGCCTTCTTTGCCGGCTTCTTGGCGGCCTTCTTCTTCTTCACGACCTTCTTCTTGGCCGTTTTCTTCTTGGCCGCCTTCTTCGCTGCTTTCTTCTTCGCCATCTGTCATCTCCTTCCGTGTTACCTGAACATACAGTTGCGAAGAAAGAACACTACGAGATTTTTAATCACCGCATGCTCATTCACGCAAGCATAACTTGCATTTTTTCTCGGCATGTTTTGCCTCGCGCGCTCAGTGTTCTTTTGCGCGCGCTGCACGCGCAATGCGGGTTTGCGTCGAGGCGCCCCGGCCGCCCTCGTAGAATAGAGGCGGATGCCTCAGGGGATGCGAGCTGACCATGGAGCCCTGTGACAGCCTTTCCGGGAACGCGCGGCGGACTCTTGAGGCGCGCTACCTGGCCAAGGACGCCGACGGCCGGCCCGCCGAGAGCCCGGCGGACCTCTTCGCGCGGGTCGCGCGTGTCGTGGCCGAGGCCGAAGCGAACTACGGCGCCTCGCCGGATGAGGTGGACGCCGTCCGCGAGAGGTTCTGTGCGGCGATGGCGGCGGGGCGCTTCCTGCCGAACAGCCCGACGCTGATGAACGCGGGGCGCCCGCTGGGAATGCTCAGCGCCTGCTTCGTTCTGCCCATCGACGACAGCGTCGAGGGCATCTTCGACTCGGTGAAGCTGACGGCGCAGATCCAGAAGGCGGGCGGGGGAACGGGCTTCTCGTTCGACAGGCTCCGCCCCACGGGCGACCGGATCGCCTCCTCCGGCGGGCGGACCTCCGGGCCCATCAGCTTCTGGCGCGTCTTCTGCGAGGCCACACGCGCCATCCAGCAGGGCGCCTTCCGCCGCGGGGCCAACATGGGCATGATGTCCATCGACCATCCCGACATCCTCAAGTTCATCATCGCCAAGAGCGACCCCGCCGAGTTCGAGAACTTCAACATCTCCGTCAAGGTGCCGGACGCGTTCATGGCCGCGCTGCGGGCGGAGCCCGCCGCCCCGCACGTCGTGGCGAACCCGAGGACGGGGCGCCGCTACGTCCTGCCGCGGGGGCTGGACACTGGGCGCTACGGCATCCAGGACCTGCGGGCGGTGGGGGAGGGCCCGGCGGACGAATGCCTGAGGCGCGGGGACGTCTGGCGGATGATCGTCGAGGGCGCGTGGGCGACGGGCGAGCCGGGCGTGTGCTTCATCGACCGCCTCAACGCCGACAACCCCACGCCGCAGCTCGGGCGCATCGAGGCCACCAATCCCTGCGGCGAGCAGCCGCTGCTCGACTACGAGGCCTGCAATCTCGGCTCGATCGACCTCGGCAAGCTGGTGCGTCACGGGCGCTTCGACGAGGACGGCTTCCGCGAACTCATCCGTCTAGGGGTGAGGTTCCTCGACGACGTGATCGACGTGAACAACTACGTCGCCCCGCCGATCGAGCAGCTCTGCCGCGGCAACCGCAAGATCGGCCTGGGCGTGATGGGCTTCGCTGACGCGCTCTATGAGCTGGGCATCCGGTACGACAGCGACGAGGCTCTGGCGTTCGGGCGGCGGGCGGCGGGCATCCTGGCAGGGGAGGCGACGGCGGCGAGCGAGCGGCTGGCCGCGGCGCGCGGGGCGTTTCCGAACTTCGCCGGTAGCGTGTGGGATTCGCGCGGTCGCCGCGTGCGGAACGCCGCCGTCACCACCGTAGCCCCGACGGGGACGCTGAGCATCATCGCCGGATGCACGGGGGGCATCGAGCCGGCGTTCGCGCTCGCCTTCCGCCGGCACGTGCTCGACGGGCAGGAGCTGCTGGAGGTGAACGGCCCGTTCCGCCGGTACGCCGAGGCGCGCGGGCTGTGGACGGAGGAGCTGGCGGGGCGGCTCACGGACGGGGCGCCGCTGGCGGAGATCGACGGCTTCGACGAGGAGGCGAGGGCGCTCTTCGTCACGGCGCACGAGGTGGCCCCGGAGTGGCACGTGAAGATGCAGGCGGCGTTTCAGGAGCACATCGACGGGGCGATCTCGAAGACGATCAACCTGCCTGCCGGCGCCGACGCCGCCGACGTGGAAGCCGTCTACCAGCTCGCCTTCGACCTGAAGTGCAAGGGGGTGACGGTGTACCGCGACGGCTGCCGCCGCGGCCAGCCCATGGTGCGCGGCGACGTGTGCCCGCGCTGCGGAGGCATCGTGAGCGGCCCGGCCGCCTGCCTCCGCTGCACGCACTGCGGCGCCATGCTCTGCTCCTGAGCGCTCGCCGCGCGGCGCGGCGGCCGGGGCGGCGGCTTCATCGGCGGCTGCCGGGCTGCTATGCTAGGAGGCGGCATCCACGGAGCCCGCGGATATGCGCATGCGTTTCTGGCTACTGATCCTGCCGGCCGGCCTGCTGGGCGGCTGCCCCGTGCCGGCGCACCTGGAGCGCGCCCCCCGGCCGCACTATTACGAGAAGGACCCGGTCTCGCAGCGGGGGTACTACATCTACGTGCCGAGCACGTACACGCACGACCACCCGGCGCCGCTGATCGTGAGCTGCCACGGCACGCCGCCGTTCGACGTGTCGCAGTACCACATCCGGGCGTGGCGCATGCTCGGCGAGAAGCACGGGTGCATCGTGATAGCGCCCGACCTGGTGGCCACCGACGGCCTCCTCGGCGACGGCCCGCTGTCCGGCATGTTTGCCGATGAACGCTTCATCCTCAGCATCATCAGCAACGTCGGATACCGCTACAACGTCGACCGCGCGAACGTGATGATCACCGGCTTCTCGGGCGGGGGGTACCCGACGTACTGGGTGGGGCTGCGGCATCCGGACGTGTTCTCGGCTGTCGTCGCGCGCAACTGCAACTTCAGTCAGCACAACCTCGATGGCTGGTACCCCCCCGAGGCCAAGCGGACGCCCGTGCTGGTCTACTGGGGCAGCGCGGACCCGCCCACGATCATCGCGCAATCGAACCAGGCGGTGCGCTACCTGCGTGCGAACGGCTTCGACGTGAGCTCGCAGGCCATCAAGGGACTCGGGCATCAGCGGAGGCCGGAGGTGGCCATGGAGTTCTTCCTGAAGCACCAGCGGCCGCCGCGCCCGTCGCTGCCGGCGAAGCCGCCATAGGCACGGCGTTCGGCGGGGGTGCAGGAGCAAGCCCACGGGCCGCAGCCCGTGGGCTTGGTGTGGCGCATCTCATCGGGCGCGACCGCCGGGGCGGCGCGCCGCGGGGTAGGTGCCGCGGCTACGGGAGCACGAGCAGCAGGAAGACGAACCCGAACAGGCCGACCGTCTCCACGATGCCCATGGCGATGATGATGAAGACGAGGCCCTTGCCCTCGCCCTCGGACAGCGCGCGGCATCCGGCGGCGCCGATCAGGCCTTGCATCCAGGCGCTGAACATCTCGGCCAGGCCGCCCGCGATCCCGATCGACAGCAGCGCGCCGGCGTTGGCGGCGAGGACGTCCGGCGTGTAGACGGGGCCGCTCAGACCGACGAGCATCAGGATGAAGGCGTAGATCGTCTGCGACAGCGGCATGCCGGTGAGAATGATGTACGAGAAGTTGAGCGGCTTGCCGGCCTTGGCTTCCTTGGCCCAGGCGCCGGCGGCGGCGCGTCCGGCAACCCCGATGCCCAGCGCGCTGCCGAGCGCCCCCAGGCCCAACGCCAGGGCGAGTCCCAACTGTCCGAAAAACGGTGCCATCGGTCAGTGCTCCTTCCTGTGCTGCTTGGCAAACGGTTGGTAGGCATAGCCGGCCCACTGGACGCCGGCGTTGTTGGAGAATTCGAGCATGTTGAGTCGGACGCCGTGGGCAAAGATCGCGATGACGGCCAGGCCCATATTCAGCAGGTGCCCGAACACGACGATCGGCGCGCCCACGACCCACAGGCCCGGCGTGTCGCCGACGACCATCATCCCCAGCCCGTTGAATGCGGCGGCGATGTAGTAGCTCGCCAGCCCGACGGCCATCAGGCGGATGTAGCTCATGGTGTCGCTGAAGGTGCTCAGCAGCGGCAGCAGCGACGCGGCCAGCCCGACGCCCACCCGCTTCAGCAGCGGCTTGTCGGGGTAGGCGAACAGGACGGCCAGCACGTACCCCACGGCTAGCGCCCCCAGCGCCGTTTGCACCAGCCAGCCGGGCATCGGGAAGGTGAACAGCTTCCAGATCACCCCGAGCATCCCCACGAGCGCCAGGCACCAGCCGATCTGCGCGACCGCCCGCCGGTGGGGCCAGTAGCCCGCCGCCACCCGGACGTGCGCGAGGATCAGGTGCGTGCAGCCGATCAGGAAGCTGATCTTGATGATCAGGTATCGCCCGGCCTCCTCCTCGGCGGGCGAGCCGCCGCGCCACAGCACGCCCACCGCCGCCATCGCGCGGCGTGCGGCCGAGCCCTCCGCGAATGACGTCGGCGTGATGCCGAAGTAGTTTGCCGTCAGCACGCCCCAGACGAACGTCGCCAGCCCGACGACGAGGACCAGGTGGGTCTTGGCGGGTCCGGCCTTGGCCTTCAGCTTGCGATAGAAGATCAGCGGCAGCAGCATGAAGATCAGGCCGTAGCCGGCGTCGCCGATCAGCATCGCCGCGAACAGCGGCAGCGCGAACATGAAGAACGGCGACAGGTCGTA
>CAZMDT010000259.1:0-1060 GCA_964564965.1 uncultured Planctomycetaceae bacterium
CCCGTGCCCAGCCCCGGGCCCGTCGGGTTCGTGAAGGCCGTCCCCTGGTGCGTGAAGTTCACGCCGTCGGTCGCCGTGGCCCGATAGAGCTGCTCATTCGCCCCGGTGCCTTGCGTGTAGTACAGCACGTCCGTGCTGCCGGAGACGTCCTCGAAGTATCCTACGGCGCCCCAGATGCTGTTCCCCGGAAACGGGCTGCCGGCGATGGTGATCGCCGTTGCGCCGCTCCAGGTCACGCCGTCGGCCGAGGTGAGCCGCTGGATGCCGTTCGGCGGCGACTGCGAGGAGTCCCAGAACAGCCCCACGTAGCCGCCGCCCCCGCCGCCGTAGACCTTGGGGTGCGCCAGGCCGGCCAGGCCGCTTGTCGACGTCGCCGAGCCGAAGCCGCCGTACCCGCTGGTCGAGCTGCGCATCTCGATGACGCCCGCCGTGCGGTTCTCGTACCATAGGGCCAGATTCGTCCCGTCGCCCACCAGCGTGGGATCTCTCTGGTAGTCGCCGGCGATGATCGGCGTGGTGGGTGTCTGGTCCACGAACGTATGGGCCGCCTCGACAGGCACGGCCGCGACGGCAAGAGCCAACACCGCAACTACAGTGACAGATACGGACCTCATGCTTGTTCTCCTTTCTGCATGGCCCCGAGATTAGTTTGCCGCTCGGCGGCGGCGGACGTAGCCGCCCAGCCCGGCGGCGGCGGCCAGCACGCCCAGCAGCGTCACCGGCTCGGGGATCGGTGCCGAGCCGACCGGAGCGTTCAGCCAATTGGCATAGTCCACATAAGAACTGACGGCGTCGCCCAAACCACCCGGGTTGTTGTAGTCCGGAACGCCCGGCAGCGTCTTGCCGTCGAATGGGCCTGTCCCATCGCCCCACCAGTTGTGCTGCGCAGAAACGATGTCACTCGTGCTGTCATTCAGAAGGCCGTACGGGCTATTGCCGCAGATGTTGTTGAAAGCCACCTCGGTGTCCGTCGGGCAGAACGGGGTCCCTCCGATGTCTCGCTCGCTGAGCCACACCCCCTTCCCAAACCCGGTGATGTCATTATGGGTAACAGTTGCTC
>CAZMDT010000259.1:1070-4833 GCA_964564965.1 uncultured Planctomycetaceae bacterium
TGATGCCTTTGCTGGTGTCCGACCCCGCCGTGCTGCTGAGCACGTTGTGGGAGACAACGGCGTTTGACACACCTGCATCGGGTCCGCCCACCTGAAGGGATATGCCCTGGGCCCCGGGCGTGACGTTGGTGACCGTGTTGTACGAGATCTCCAAATCCTCGTACTTGCCGTGGGTCGCTCCGGCCCACCAGGGAGAACTGGCTACGGTGATCCCGTAACCGCCAGCCCCGGCGGCCGTGATCGTGTTGTGGTGGTAGTAGTGTCGGCCTGACACGTCGTTGCTCTCGGCGCCGATGGCATAGCTCATGCTGTAGATGGCCGAACCCCCGTCTTCGGCCTGATTGATGATGTTGTGCGCGATCTCGCAGTCGCCGGTCACCTTTTCGATGAGGAAGGAGTTCATCCAGCAGTCGTTGATGGTGTTGCCACGGAAGACAATGCTGCTGTCCGGATAGCACTGACTGGCGTAGATGCCCCACGTATTGGTTGGGTCATCCGCACACTCGATCGTGTTGTTCTCGGCGATGACCGTGCTGCCGTTGTGGGCCATGAACACCCTGAAAGGGAATCTCCCGCTGCCCGTCAGTGGCGCATTGCGCAAGGTGAAGCCGCTGAAGCGGAGGGGATGCGGGCCGCCGTCCGTCTCAACGACGTATACGAGGTGGTCCGCGGAGAGCCCGGTACCGTCGAGGATTGTCTGTCCGGCCCCGGCGCCTGCGATCTCGATCCCCTTGTGCGCGATGGTCAGCGTCTCATGGTAGGTTCCGGCAGCTACGTTGATCGTGTCCCCATCACTGGCGCCATCGATGGCCGCCTGGATGCTGTCGCCGGGGCCTACGTCCCAAACCGTCGCGCCAACCGGACCAGGCGCCGCCACGACAAATCCAATGCATAGAACGATCGCACTCCGTGTCATCCTCAGGCTCCTTTCTGTGACTCACCCGCGGGGCCCGCGGTTCCGCGGCCCCGCGCCGGTTCTTGCTGCTCCGCTGTCTCTCTTTGCCGCCGGATCGCTCAGGCGCCACGCCGCCGCCGGGCGCACCGCCCCAGGGCCGCCGTGCCGGCCAGCACGCCCAGCAGCGTCACCGGCTCGGGAATGGGTGGTATCTGCGCATCATGGCTGAAAAAGTACTCCCCCGCCGGCAGCGTGATGGGACTGTCCAACTCGTAAGTAAGGCGATAGATGCGGTCCTCGTCGCCCGGGAAGCCGTAGAAGTACCGCTTCTCTCCGGTGTCCGAAACGGTGAACGTTCCCGCCGCGTTGTCATCGTTGAAAACATCGCCGCGGAAGGCGCCCGTGTTCATCGGCATCACATAACCGGCATCGCCGCCCGTTCCGTTGACGGTCGAGTAAATGTTCATGTTAAAGCGCAGCCCGGCGTCCAGCTTGATCGGCTCCCAAAACGTCTCCGCGAAGTACCCGACGATCTCGTCCACCTGGACTTCGGCGTTCAGCTTGAAGTATCCGCCGTAGACCCAGTCCAGGTTGTTGCACATCGAGTACCCACAGTACAATCCGGGAGGCGTCTGCGTCGGATTGTTCGGATCGCCGTAAAAGTTCGTGGGATACGAACCGTCCTCGATCCCGTTATTGTCGAAGACGGTCGTTCCCTGGTGCTTCATGGTCAGGGCCACGCCGGCCGTCTCGTCAGCCCAGATCCCGCCCGCATCCCGCTGCCACTGCTGGAAGGCCCCGGGGTAGCTGCCCCATGGGTGGGGGTCCTCGTCGTGAGTGAAGCAGATGACGCCGTCCTTGCCCGGTGAGTTTTGGGTCTGCCCGTTCACGAACTTCCCGCCCGTCAATAGCGCGTAGTACCCATAGTCAGTTGTGTCATTGTCGATGTGACCGTTGAACGCCGGCCCGGCCCCGGCATCTCCTGCCAACCCGAGATACAATGCCACAACACACATCACTCCTGCCAGTCTCCTCATCTTCTTGTTCCTTTCTGCACGGTCTTCCGCCCGTCACGGTTCCGCGGCACGCCCGCGGCCGCCTCGCCTCCGCGCCGGCCGATCTCTGGTCGCTATGCTTTGCTCGTCTTGCTTTCCCGGCACCGCCGGCGTGCTACACTCCCCGTCGGCGGCGGAGGTACCTCGCCAGCCCGGCGGCGCCTGCCAGCACGCCGAGCAGCGTCAGCGGCTCGGGGATCAGGGCCGCCGGAGCAGCGTCCAGCGTGACGTCCTCATACTGGGCGGGATCGTAGAGCTTGTTGAAGGCGTCGCTGTCCGGCCAGTAGTTGATGACGCGACCGTTGCCGCCGTAGAGAGACACGTTCTTGTCCCGGGTCTGAATCAGCACCCCGATGGTGTCTCCGGGGTTGATGCCGACGCCGGCGAGCGGGATGACCGCCTCATAGAGGAGGTCGCCGCCGTCGGGAGTCATGCTGATGCTCATCCCCGTCGGCCAGGCGGCGTCCCCGGGGCGGACCTTCGGATCGCTCCACGGACAGTCCCACGCGTAGGTCCACACGTCTGAGCTCGTCTGGTCATAGTTGAGCTCGGCCACCGGGCGCCACGACGCCCCGTCGTTATTGAAGGCGTCGTAGACCAGCATCCCGTCGGGCGTCGCACCCGCCGTCCACCGGTCGTTGTTGTCCACGTCCAGGGAGACCGCCAGGTAATCCTCGTCGACGGCGGTTGCCGCGTCCTCCACGCGCGCAGTCACGTACACGTTGTTGCCATCCCAGTCGATCGTCCCGCTCACGGGCGGCTGCTTGCCCGGCTGCCCCGTGAAGCTGATCGTCGCCTGCGCCGCGGACGGCCCGGCCGCAAGCAGCATCCCCAAAACGGCACCCATCATCACACAAGTCCTCATCTTCAAGCTCCCTTCTTTCCCCGGCCGGGGCTCGGCGGCGCCGTTGCCGCCTTTCCGGCCTGCGTTTGTAGTGCATTCTCGTCCCTTGGATGTTCCTCACTCATCTGCGGCCGCCGCCCCCCAGGCATACGGCCAAGGCGCGTTCCCGGCCGAGCGCCGGCCATGGTTCGCCTCTTCCAGTCTGTCAGCCCTCCCGTGCGGCCTGGCGCCGCCGGCGGACGTAGCGGCCCAGGCCGACGGCGCCGGCCAGCACGCCGAGGATGGTGAGGGGCTCAGGAATCACGGTGCCGGTCGCCACCACGGCGTCCCAGTCGAAGGTGTAGAGCTGCGGCTGGGTGCCCTGCCAGTTTTGGATCGCCACGAAGGGCATCACGTCGCTGAGATCCAGTCCTCCGTCGGCCGTCCAGGTACCCTCGAAGCACTTGAGGTAGCCGCGCTTCGCCGCGCTGTGCGCATTCTTCGCGTAATTCCAGTCCCATGGGCAGCCCTCATCGACTGCCGAGGACTTCCACAAGTTGTGCCACCCCGTAACCTCGTAGACCCCCGGGCCAACGCAAACGACCTCCAGCTTGATGTCGAAGGTGTCGTAGTCGGGGTCGGCCCCCGTGGGGCCACCGTGCTTCTCGGCGTTGTACTGGCTGTTGCCTACGGTGGCCGTCCAGTTATTCGTGAACTGCCCCTGGAACAGGTAGGACCTGTATCCGTCATCGTTCCAATGCCCAACGGTCTGGGCATCCCAGCATCCCTTGCCGTAGGTCTCGGGGCTCGTACCCCGCGGCCTGTTGCCGGACATGTTCGACTTGACGCTGTATTGCACGATGTTGCCGGACAGATTCCCCAAGCCTACGATGGCCGAGCAGCCGGTATCCGTGGAGTCCGGAGGCCAACCGAAGTCACCGGTCCATGGAATCGAATGGAGGTTGACCCCCAGAAACTCAATGGTGACCG
>CAZMDT010000260.1:0-4821 GCA_964564965.1 uncultured Planctomycetaceae bacterium
AGGCCTCCTCGGCGTCGGTGGCGGAGGCGAAGTGCATGGCGTTCCGCTGGGCGGTGCCGGCGCGGTTCGTGCGGCACTTGACCTTGACGGCGGTCTCGATGATCGCGCGGACGGTGTTGGCGGCGCCGCCCAGTTGCGTGTGTCCGAAGGCGTCTTTGGCGAAGTCGCCGCCGGCCTCCCCGAGGTACCTGCCGTCCGGCGTCCTCACGCCCTCCCCGCACGCCACGAAGCAGCGATTGAACCGCCGCAGGCAGTCCTCCACCTTCGCGCAGAAGCGATCCTTGTCGAACGGCACCTCCGGCAGCAGGATGACGTGCGGGGCGTCTTCCTCCTCGCGGCGTGCCAGCCCCGTCGAGGCGGCAATCCAACCGGCGTTTCGCCCCATCACCTCGTGCACCGTCGTCGTGTCGTGTGTCCAGAGGGCCTCGGTGTCGCGCCCGGCCTCCATCACCGCCGTCGCCGAATACTTCGCCACCGAGCCGTACCCCGGGCAGTGGTCCGTGCACGCCAGGTCGTTGTCGATGGTCTTCGGGACGCCGACGGCGATCATCTCGTAGTCCTGCTCCCCCGCGAGCCGGCCGAGCTTCGCCGCCGTGTCCATCGAGTCATTCCCGCCGATGTAGAAGAAGTACCGGATGTCGTGCGCCCGGAAGACCTCCAGGATACGTTCGTAGTCCTCGCGGCTGGTTTCGAGGCCCTTGAGCTTGTGCCGGCAGGAGCCCAGCGCCGCCGAGGGCGTCCGCCTCAGCCGGTCGACCACGCTCGGGTCCTCCCGCCCCAGGTCGTAAAGCTCCTCGCGCAGCACCCCCAGAATGCCGTTCAGCCCGCCGTACACGCCCGTGAACGCCTCGCCGTGCGCCAGGGCCGTCTGGATGACGCCGCAGGCGCTGGCGTTGATAACTGCCGTCGGGCCGCCGGATTGCGCGACGACCGCCTTGCCCGTCAGAGTTCCCATGGTGTGGTTCCGTTCCAGTGGTTTCCGCGGAGCCGCCCACCCGCGCCGCGCGCCGGGCGCCGTCGGCGCACATTATAGACGGCGCCCCACCGGCCGCAAGACGGCCCCCTTTGCCTGACCCGCCGCTGCCGCCGGGGGCCTCAGGAGTTGCTCGCGGGGCCAACCATATCCTACGGTTCAGTTGGCCGCACTGGATGGTACGTCTTCTACCTTCGAGTGCCTGCCCGCAGCCCTCGCGGCCCGCGGCCGTGTCGCGAGGGTTGCGGGGGCACGGGCGGCCTGAATTGGTGCTGGGGTGAAGGGTCAGTGGTGAGGGAACTGTCAGACCGTAGCCGCATTCTGTTCATGTCGCCCAACCTGCCGGGCGAGACGGACCGCTGCATGCAGCTCACGATGGCGGGCTGGCAGGTGGTCGAGGCGGCGGACGAGATTCAGGCCTTCGCCATGGTGAAGGCCCAGCACGTCGACCTGGCCGTGCTCCACCTGCCGGTGAACGACACGGTGGACATGGACCTGCCCGACGTCCTGCGTCGCGTGTGCTCCTCGGCGTATCTGCCGGTGATGATCCTCGCCGATAGCGCCCGGGACCAGCTTCGCTGCCGCTTCCTGGACAGCGGCGCCGATGACGTCCTGAGCGCCGACACGCCGTCGGCGGAGATGGTCGCGCGGGCGGGGGCGCTGCTGCGGGTGAAGGCCCTGCACGACCAGCTTTCGGCCTCGCGGACGGCGCTGCAGGAGGCGCTCCAGCGTGAGCGCAGGCTGATGGCCAAGCTCCGCCGCGACAACGCCGAGCTGCGGGACCTCGCCACCACGGACCCCCTCACCCACGTGCAGAACGTCCGCTCGTTCAGCGACATCCTCGAGCACGAATACAACGTGGCCAAGCGGTACAACCAGCACCTCAGCCTGCTCATGCTCGACGTGGACCACTTCAAGGTGGTCAACGACACGCACGGGCATCCCAGCGGCGACTACGTGCTGAAGGAGCTGGCCGTCATCCTCATCCAGTCGGTGCGCGACTCGGACGTGGTGGCACGGACCGGGGGGGAGGAGTTCAGCGTGCTGCTGTCCAAGGCCGACCGCGACCACGCCACGCAGTTCGCCGAGCGCATCCGGGAGGAGGTAGCCGCGCGGCAGTTCGTCGTCTATGGCCAGCACATCCACATCACCACGTCGATCGGTTCGGCGACGTATCCGGACGACGCCCAGATCACCGAGCCGGACATGCTCGTGTACAGCGCCGACCAGGCGCTGCTGACGGCGAAGGAGACCGGGCGGGACCGGGTCGTGGCGTTCTGCGAGCTGGGCCCCGCCGTCCGCGAACGCCTCCGCCGACAGTACGAGGCCGCACACACCATCCAAGGGGAACACCCATGCGAGGCGGCAGCGCAAAGCATCGCACGCGACGTGCACTCATTGGTGTAATGTTCCACCCCGACGTGCCCGACGAGGCGGAGGCGGAAACGCCGGCGCCGCCCGGACGGGCCCGCCGCGGCACCGCCGTGCGACAACATGCATTCCCGTCGCGGCAGGTGCCCGCGCCCGCGCGAGGCGCGTGCGGGTGATGGTCGGCCACTAGCGCCGCCCGAGCAGCGCCCGGCCCGCCTAGGCGTCCTCCTCGCCGGCGCGGGGGTCGTGGGGGAACGGCTCCAGCGGGCAGGCGTCGCACAGGGCCACGCGCTTCCGGCAGTGCCGCTTCCCCGTCTCCACGAGCTGCGCGTGGAAGTCGTTCCACAACGCCACGTCTGTCGGCAGCGACGACTCGAACAGCTCCCTGATGCTCTCGTAGTCGTCCTCCGGGCCGGCGAGATGGTGGCGGAACAGCACGCGGAACGTGTAGGCGTCCACCACGAACGTGGGCTTGCCGGCGGCGTAGAGGATGATGCTGTCGGCGGTTTCGCGGCCGATGCCGCTGATGGAGAGCAGCTCCTCGCGCAGCACGCTCACCGGGCGGTCGAGGAAGGCGGCGACGTCGCCCGCGAAGTCCCCGTGGACGCGGGCGAGGAGGTTCTTCAGGCGGCGGGCCTTGACGTTGAAGTACCCCGCCGGGCGGATCAGCTCGGCGAGGCGCTCCGCCGGCAGGGCGTGCAGCGCCGGGCTGCTCAGGCAGTTCGCCCCTCGCAGGTTCTCGATGGCCCGCTCGACGTTCCGCCAGTTGGTGTTCTGCGTGAGCACGGCGCCGACGGCGATTTCGAGCTTGCCCTCGGGCGTGTCGGGCCCGGCGCGGGAAGGCCACCAGCCGCGATGCCCCCATCGCCGCCGCATTGCCTCGTACATCGCCATCAACGTCTCACCGGTGCGGCTCATGATGACGGAGCATACTCCATGGGGCCGGGGATTTCATCGCTCACCGCGGGGCCGGCGGCACGGGCGGGGCGGCGGGCGGCGCGGGCGTGGCGCGCAGGGCGACGACCGCCCCGACGACGACCAGCGCCGCCGCCACGTAGAACGTCCACTGCGGCACCTCGGGCGGCGTGAGAACCAGGTACGCCAGGACCCCCGCCCCCACGAACTGCCCGAGGTTGACGATGCTGACGGTCTGGCCGCGGAGGTGCTTCATGGCCCAGTTCAGCCCCGAGTGCCCGATGACCGTCGGCACCACCGCCAGGCCCAGAATGCAGAGCACGTCGCGCGCGTTGCCCACGGCGACGGGGCTGGTCAGCCGAAGCGATACGGCGAAGCACACCAGCCCCGCCGCGAAGTACACCGGAACGAGGTAAAGCCACACGCTCGGGAAGTCGCGGTTCCGCCGCCCCAGCGCGAGGTATCCGGCAAACAGCAGCATGGAGACGAAGCAGGTGGCGTCGCCGAGGAACAGCTCCGGGCAGAAGCGGTAGTCGGCCCCGGCGAGCAGCGCCACGCCCGCCAGGCTCACGCCCGTGCCGAGCCATTCTCCCGCCGTCAGCCGCTCCCGCACCAGCACGTGCATCAGGTACGGCATGGCGACCGGCACCATGTTGACGATGAGGCTGGCGTTGGCGGCCAGCGTGAGCTGCACGCCGGGAATCCACGTCAGGAAGTGCGCCCCCAGCAGCGCGCCGGGCAGCACGGCCCGCAGCAGATGGCGCGGCGTGTAGAGGGCCCCCGCGCCGCCTGGCGCTTTGGCGGCGAGGCGGCGCACCCGCCGCAGATCGCGGACGAACAGCGGCGTGAGGATGACCGCTGCCGCCAGCAGGCGATAGGCCGCGATGAGCGACCAGTGCACGGCGGCGGCGTCGATGGACTTGATCCAGACCGCCGCCGTCGAGCAGGCGAACACGCCGATCACCAGAATAGCGATGCTCGCGAACACCTCGCGAGAGGATAGCAGAACCTTCGGCGGAAGCCGAGCGGCGCGTTGGCGTCTCGGCGCGGGCTGCAAGCCGCATGGGCCCGCGGGTATAATGCGGGGCCTGCGACCACGAGGGAATCGCCCATGGCGGAGCTGAAGGTCGTTTCCGAGATGGAGCCGAAGGGCGACCAGCCGGCCGCCATCGACCGGCTGGCGGCCAACCTCGCCGCCGCGCAGGGCCGCAACGTGCTCCTCGGCGTCACGGGCAGCGGCAAGACGTTCACGATGGCCCACGTCATCGAGCGCCTGCGGAAGCCCACGCTCATCATCAGCCACAACAAGACGCTCGCCGCCCAGCTCTACGAGGAGTTCAAGGAGCTGTTCCCCGACAACGCGGTGGAGTACTTCGTCAGCTATTACGATTACTACCAGCCGGAGGCGTACATCCCGCAGCGCGACATCTACATCGAAAAGGACGCCTCGCGCAACGACGACCTCGGCCGCCTTCGCCTCAGCACCACCAGCACGCTGGTGTCGCGGTCCGACGCGATCATCGTGGCCAGCGTCTCCTGCATCTTCGGGCTCGGCTCGCCGG
>CAZMDT010000261.1:0-4816 GCA_964564965.1 uncultured Planctomycetaceae bacterium
GTGTGCTCGCGCTTGTAAACGACCGCGTTGAACGGACCCCGGGCCACCTTCAACCGCGCCCCCTGTCGAATCATGCTCTTGCTCGAAAGGTTGTTCATCTTCGCAATCAGATCGTCCGTGATCTTGAACTCCTTCGCGATCTTCCGAAGATTGTCGCCTTTCTGAACGACGTACGTCGCCGTACGCGGATCGCCCGTCGCCCTGCCAGGCGATAGCGTGGTCTTGTTCGCCAGTTGCACGAGCTTCGCCCGAAGCTCCGCCGCATCCAGTTGCGGAGACTGCTCCGGCGGGGACGAACGCCGCGAGAGCAGTTGATACACCGTCATGGCCGCAACCACCGCCGCCAGCAGGAGCACGACGACGGTCAGCTCCCTGCTGCCCCGCCGGGCCTTTTCGCCGCCACGTTCTCTCCTGCCGCCGTCGGACATCTGTCGTTCGTGAGCCCTCGCGCTTCGCATGGCGAGAGCGTTCAGCGGGCGGGCCCCAGCAGCTCCTCGACCTTCGCTGGAACGTCCGTCGCCCGCATGAGTGTCTCGCCGATGAGTACAGCCTTGACGCCGGCGGCCCGAAGCGCCTGCACGTCCCGCCGTGTGCGAATCCCCGACTCACTCACCATCGGCACGTCGTCGCCGGCCATGCCCGCCAGGCGCACCGTCGTGCGGACGTCCACCCCGAACGTCGTGAGGTCCCGGTTGTTGATGCCGAGCAGGCTGTAGCCCCCCCGGGGGAAGCCGATCATCGAACGCACGTGCAGCAGCTCGTCGGCGCCGTGGACCTCCAGAAGGACCGTCATCTTAAGGTCCGCCGCGAGGATCATCATGTCGGCCAGCCGCCCCACGGGCAGCGCCGCCGCGATGAGCAGGATGCCGTCGGCGCCGGCCGCCCGGCTTTCGTAGACCTGGACCGGATCGATGAGGAAGTCCTTTCTCAGCACTGGCAGGCCCACCGCCTCGCCAACGGCGGCCAGGTGGTCGAGCGACCCCTGGAAGTAGGTCGCGTCGGTCAGCACGCTCACGGCGTCCGCGCCTGCCTCGGCATATCGGCGGGCGATGGCGGCCGGATCGAAGTCCTCGCACAGCACCCCCGCCGACGGCGAGGCACGCTTGACCTCGGCCACCAGATTCAGGAGGCGCCTCGGCCGCTTCGTCAGCGCGGCGAAGAGGTTCCGGGGCCGCTCTCCCCCCGCCGCGCGCCGTTCCCATTCAGCAAGGTCGGCCTGCCGCAGTAGCGCGGCAACCTCCTGGCGCTTGGTTCGCAGAATGGCCTGCAGTATATTCTCCGGCATTCCGTCCCTCACTGGTCGGTTGGCATGGTGGTGCGCTTCACCGTAACCGGGCAACTTCGATGGTGTCAAACGGTTTGTTAACGGCCGGGGTGCTGGTGCAGGCGGCGCAACTGGCTGAGGCCGGCAGGGCGCTCGGGCCCGCCGCCGAGCATGTCCCGCACTGGATGATCGCTCTGCTCGGCGTGGGCGTATGCCTTCTGGTCGTCTGGGGTATCCGGCGTGTGCTGCACCCGTCGAAGCTGCTGCTTCGGCGCGCGCCGGGCAGGCCCAACGTCGTCACCCCCCTGCACATCGTCCTCGTGCTGCTGGTCTGGCTTGGGGCGACCGAAGCCGCCCGGCGCCTGCTCGCCAACCGCTTCGGCAGCGAGGCCCCCGAGGCCCAGACGCTCCTTAGCATTGCCGGTCAGGTGCCCTGGATCATCGCGAGCCTCTTCGTGGCGGCCAGAACGTTCCGAGGAGGGCTGCGACGCGGACTCGGACTGAGCCTGCGCCACTGGCCGTGGGACGCGGTCCGCGGCACGGTCGGCTTCCTTGCAGTGCTGCCCGTCTGCGTCGGCCTGGGCCTGCTGATGGTCAGCATCCTGCCGCCGCGCTACATCCGCGAGCACGTCATGCTGGCGAACCTCGACAAGGTGAGCGCCGCCTGGAAGGCCGTCATCGTGGTCTCAGCCGTGGTCCTCGCCCCCCTGGCCGAGGAGCTGTTCTTCCGCGGGCTTCTCCAGTCCATGGTGCGGCGGTACATCGGCAGCCCCTGGGCGGCGATCCTGATAACGTCGGTGTTGTTCGCCCTAGTGCATGCCTCGCTCTGGCACGCGATGCCAGCGCTGTTCGCCCTGTCCGTGGCGCTCGGCTACAACTACGAGCGTTCCGGCCGCCTGCTGGCGCCCCTGCTCATCCACGCCGCGTTCAACGCGGTACAGATCATTGCTAGGCTCGCACCGTAGGGCCGGCCCTGCCGGCCGCGCAGCGAAAGGCGGATCCTCACCGGGGCGAGAATCCGCCGGATGGAGCCGATGGGATTCGAACCCATGACCTTCTGCATGCCATGCAGACGCGCTCCCAGCTGCGCCACGGCCCCGGGCGCGCCAGCACGCGAGCCGGCGCTCTGTACATGATTACAGACTATATCGGCCTCGGTCAAGAATGCGTTGAGGATTCGCCCGGGACCCCGGGACCAGCGGAAAAGCACCTGCGGACTAAACTCCCGGCGGCCGGGCGTCAATAGCAGGTAGGTCGATGAGAGCCAGCAGGGCCACGTGCAGCGAGTTGATGCGCCAAGCCTGCGCCGGCGGCCGTGGCGAGCGGGAGGCTTTTGGCAAGCTGGCCGCGGTATTGCAGGACGACCTGTTTCGGTTCGCTTTGGCCCAAGGCCTGAGGCGCCCCGATGCGGCCGAAGCCGTGCAGGAGGCGTTTCTGCGGGCCTACCGCCGGCGAGGCAACTGGCAAGCCGACGGCGACGCCGTGGCCTGGATTTACGGCATCGCCATGAACGTGGTGCGCGAGCTCCGCCGCAAGTGTGGGCGAGAACGCCTCGGGCTGGCGGTCGACGAACCGGACCTCGCGGGCGGGGACGCCGGCCGGAGCCTGGACGCCGAGACGCTGCTGCGGCTGGCGCGGGCCATCGAAATGCTGCCTTCCCGCCAGCGCGAAGCGGTCGGTTGCCGGTTTCTGAAGCAGATGAGCGTGAGGGACACCGCGGCGGCGATGGGCTGTGCCGAGGGAACGGTGAAGGCAACCGTCTGGGCGGCCATCGGCAACCTGCGGAAGGCGATGAGGCGGCTGGCATGAGCGACCGCGACGAGCTGGAGTTGCCGGGCGACGATGATGTCATCCGCGGGCTGCGGCGGCTGGCCGAAGGCATCAGTCGGCAACGCTGCCCGGAGCAGGCCTGGCCTGCCTCGCGCAGGCGCCGGCTCATCCTGCTGCCGGCCGGTGCCGCAGCAGCAGCCATCATCATCCTCGTGCTGTTGGCAAAGACCGCCAAGCGGCCAGAGCAGACCGCCCAGCCCTTGCCCCCAACGACCAGCTCCACCCAGGCACAGCACGTCACGGCGGAGACACCGCCGATTCGATTGGACCTGCCCGAATGGTCCGAGGTCTGCCGGATCAGACCGGCCGCGGTCTCTGCCGTGACCCTCACCATCCCCAGCCTCCCGATGCCGGCGGTCGGCGACGCGGCCGGCCTCGAGTGGCGCATTCCTGCGATATCGTTCCCGTCGCCACAAGGAAGGAGCATGACAGATGACACGCAATCGACTGACGCTGATCCTGCTGGGCCTGGCGCTCGTGGGGGGCCTGGTCGCGGCCCGGACGTGGGCTGACGACAACGGTCAGTTCGGCCGTCCGGGAGCCGCCGTGTTCGCCGCGGATGTGGGCGAGAAGACCGGCGAGGGGGGCCAGTTCGTGCTCCGCGAGGCACAGGAGGAGGGCCGCCGGGGCGATGAAGATGCTGACGAAGGCGAGGAGGAGCACGTGGCGCGCGGCGAAGAGAAGGGCGAGGAAGGCGGCGAGCAAGGGCGCGCCCATAGTGAGCGCCGGCCCGAGGTGCCTCAGCCACTGCGACAGACCTTCGATATGGTGAAGCTGCTGGAGCACATGCAGAGCGTCTGCTTCGACCCGGCGCAGGCGGGCATGATCGCGATCGGCGGGCTGAAGAACGACGTCCGCCGCCCGGAGGCCGAGGTCGTCGCGGAGCTGGAAGGCGCCCTCACAAAGACCAAGTCGCTCGGCCTGCGGAACGCGCTCCGCATGACGCTCAAGGATATGTACAAGAAGGCCGGCAACAACGAGATGGTGCTCAAGCACCTGCGGGCGATGATCGAGGAGAACGACGCCGCGCTTCAGAAGGAGAAGTAGGCGACACCAGCGATGTAGCCGGCAAGAGCGCTGATCGGGGCGCCGCCCAGCGACGGTGGCGCCCCGCTTCGTTGCCAGCGAGGAACACGCCCTACGGACGCCGGGCTTGGTGTCTGGAAGGAACTTGCCGCGCGACCGGACGATTCCTACAATGCCAACAGACATGAGCAGCATGGGAGCTTGCCGCTATCCTGTATCACTTCGCCTGAGGCATCGGGCCTCCGCGTGAGGCCCTTGCCAACACCCGCAATCCGCGCCTATTATCCGTCGTTCCGGACGCACTGATCTCCTGCAGACTTCGTCTGCTGACCGCATGGAGAGTCCGCAATGAGCAAGAAGACCGACAAGATCAAGAAGATCGTGCTCGCCTATTCAGGCGGCCTGGATACATCGGTGATACTGCCGTGGCTGAAGGAGAAGTACGCCTGCGAGGTGATTGCCTTCGCGGCCGACCTCGGGCAGGGCGCCGAGGAGCTTGAAGGCATCGAAGAGAAGGCACTCGCCAGCGGCGCCAGCGAATGCGTGGTGGCCGACCTGCGGCAGGAGTTCGCTGAGCGGTACTGCTTCAAGCTCCTGCAGGCGGGGGCGGTCTACGAACATCTGTACATGCTGGGCACGAGCATTGCCCGTCCGCTGATCGCCAAGGCGCAGGTCGAGTGCGCGAAGAAGTTGGGG
>CAZMDT010000262.1:0-4802 GCA_964564965.1 uncultured Planctomycetaceae bacterium
GGGAGAACTCCAGGAGCATCGGCGCCCCGCCCTGCCGGGTGATAACGAACGCCGAGGCCGGATGCTCGTCCAGCGCCAACCAGCCGGCGAGGTAGGCCGGGCGCCCGGCGAGCCCCTCCGCCGCCGAAGGCGGCAGCGCCTTGAGCACGGCACCGTCGGCGGTCACGTCAAGACGCTGCGCCTTCGTGCCCGTGACCCCGAGCCGCCGACGAAGCTCCCAACTCGCCCGCCACTTGCCGGGAAGCCGCTCGGCGGCGATGCTGCGCCCCACACGGTCCGTCGGCTCCGTCACGGCCGGCTCGTCGGCGGGAAGCGCCGCGGGGGCCGTCACCAGCACCGCCGCCAGCAGGAGGACGTTCTTCTTCATCGCTGTTTCTCCCTTCGGTGATCGCCTGTCGTTCAGTCGGCCCCGGCAAGCCCGATGACTTCCCGCTCACGCGCCAGCAGGACTTCGCGGAGCTCGTCGGCATCGTGCGCGGCGAGCATGCGGTCGATGGCGCCGCGGTCGTAGAGCATCCGCGCGAGGCGCGCGAGCACATGCAGGTGCGTGCGGTCGTCCTTGCAGCAGATGAGAAAGAACAGCCGCGTCAGCGAGCCGTCCTCCGCCCCGAACGGGATGCCGGTGGTGGTCAGCCCGACGACCACAAAACTGTCGGCGATGCCATACGGCAGCGGGCGGTGCGGATGCGGCAGCGCCACGCCGGGGGCCAGTGCTGTCGAGCAGAGCTGCTCGCGGCGGCGAATCTCCTCCAGCAGCTCGTCCCGCCCGCAGACGAGGTCGTCGGCCTCGGCGAGGGCCACCAGGGCGCGGAGCACGGCATCGCGCGTCCTGGCCTCCAGCGGCACGCCCAGGCCCCGAGGCGGCACCAGCGGGCAGACCTCCAGCTCGCCGTGCTCCATGCCGTGGTGCTCGCGGACCCCCTGCTCGATGTCCGCCAGCCGGGCGTGGTCCAGATCGTGCATCTGCGTCTCGACCCAGTGATCCACGTCGCCCTTGCGGAAGACGAACTGCCCGCGGATCTTCCGGCAGGGAATCTGTCCGCGGGAGGCCAGCTTGAGGACCTCCCGAACGTCCATCTGCAGGTAGGCGGCCACCTGCCGCTCGTTCATCTGCTCGTGGGGCATGGCTGGGCGTCCGGGGCGGACCGGCGGGGCTGCGCGGGGCAATGGCGGCGGCCCCGGCACGTTAAGCCCCGTACAGAGGGCAACTTGACTTCCGCCCGTCGCGGACGTACATTATAGTGGCGGCGCAGTTCGGCTCAACAGCACTTGCTCGGTGGCGCCCGACCATAAGTCCATGGAAGGAGCACCTCGATGCCGGAACAGACCGGTAAGTACGAATCGGTCGGCAGGTTTGCCCAGGTCGCCATGATCGCGTCCCTGGTCTGCCTCGCCGTGGTCTTCATCGTCGCGCTGTCCGCGGCGATTGTCTACGCCATCCACGAGGGCTGGATGGCGACCATCGTGCCCGCGCTGGTGGTGGCCGCCGCCCTTCTCGCGGGGCTTTGGGGCGTCGTCTTCTACGGCGCCATCAGAATCCTCGTCGCCAACGAATTCGCCGTCTCCACCGCGGCGGGGCGCCTCAGTCGGGCCGAGGCCCTCCTCGAAGATCAGGCCGGCTCCGCCAAGAAGCTCATCGAACTCGCCAGCCTGTCCGACCGCGCCAAGGGCCTCATCTACCGGGACCTGGAGATCGAGGCCTTCCGCGAGATCATCCAGGAAGACGTCATGCGGCAGGACTACAGGACGGCTGAGGCGCTCATCGACGCCATCGCGGACAAGCTCGGATACGCCGACGAGGCCACTCGCCTGCGCGACGAGCTGGCCGACAGCCGCCGCAAGACGCTGGACGAGAAGATCGACGCCGCCATCGACCGGATCAACCGCGTCATCGAGCGGCGGGACTGGGCGCGGGCGTTTCGGGAGTCGCACCGGCTGCTGCGGCTGTTCCCGGAGAACCCGAAGATCGCCTCGCTCCCGGAGCGGATCGGCAAGGCCCGCAACGAGCACAAGCGCGACCTGCTCCAGGCCTACGGCGAGGCCGTTCGCAAGAACGACGTCGACCGGAGCATCGAGCTGCTCAAGGAGCTCGACCTGTACCTGACGCCCCAGGAGGCCGCTGCCCTCGAGGAATCCGCACGGGGCGTCTTCAAGGCCAAGCAGCACAACCTCGCCGTGCAGTTCTCGATCATGGTGGCCGACCAGCAGTGGACCGACGCCCTGTCGACCGGCAAGGAGATCATTCGCCAGTTCCCGAACTCGCGCATGGCGGCGGAGGTCCGCGAGAAGATGCCGCTGCTGCGTTCTCGCGCAGCGGAGATCGCCGCCGGCTAGCGCCGCCGCCGTCCCGCCTGCCGCGCGCCGCTGCCCCGCCGCCCGGCGTATCCTATACTCCTCTCGTAGAGGGAACCCCTTCGGCGAGATCAGCCTGGGAGGGTTGGGATGCGCACGGAATCCGTCGGACCGTCGGAAGCCATCTTCGTTCTCACGAGGGGCCTGGCCGAGGAAGAGGCGCAGGAGCAACCGGCCCGCGCCGCAGGCCCGGACGAACCGACGGACGCCGCCATCGCCCAGGTTCTGGCCGAAGCCAACGACAACATCCGCGCGATCGACGGCCTGCTCGGGTCGATGCTGGCCAGTTCGCGTGCCCTGGCCGACGGCGGCGCGAGGCCCCGGGCCAGCGCCGAGGGAGCCGACGAGGCGTACCGCGAGGCGGGCCGCCCCCCCGACGCCCACCGGTCGGCCCGGGAGATCGACGCGCTGGTCACGTCGATGGTCGATCGGTTCAGCACGTACGACGCGCGCGGGCGGCTCGTGGGCCACTAGGCGCGTGCCGCGCTCCCGGCGCGGCGTTCGATTGCGCTTGATTTTGCCCCGGCAATTTCGATTCTAGGGGCATGAGCGACACCTACTACGTCACCACGCCCATTTACTACGTCAACGATGCGCCGCACATCGGGCACGCCTACACCACCGTCGCCGCGGACGTGCTTGCGCGCTTCTGGCGGGCGGCGGGGCGCGACGTCCGGTTCCTGACGGGCACGGATGAGCACGGCATCAAGATCGTGAAGGCGGCCGCCGAGAAGGGCATGGCGCCGCGGGAGCTGGCCGACAGCGTGGTGGTGCACTTCAAGGACCTCTGGCGCGACCTGAACATCAGCAACGACGACTTCATCCGAACGTCGGAGGCACGGCACGAGCGACGGGTGCAGGCGATGGTGGCAGCGCTGGTGGAGCGCGACGAGATCTACCTCGGCAAGTACGAGGGCTGGTACGACGAGGGCCAGGAGGAGTTCGTCACCGAGTTTGCCGCCCGCGAGAACGACTACAACAGCCCCATCAACGGGCGCCCGCTCACGCGGTACGGCGAGCCGAGCTATTTCTTTCGCCTGAAGAGGCGGGTGCCGGCGCTCATCGAGCACATCGAGGCGAACGCCGATTTCATCCAGCCGGCCGCCCGGCGCAACGAGGTCCTCAGCAAGCTGCGGATGGGCGTGGAGGACCTGAGCATCTCGCGCCTGCTCGAGCGGCTTGGCGGCTGGGGCGTGCCCCTCCCCAACGACCCCGCGCACTCCGTCTACGTGTGGATCGACGCCCTGAGCAACTACATCACCGCCCTGGGCATGCCGGCCATCGGCGACGACAACGACGGGCACGCCGAACGCTACTGGCCCGCCGACGTCCACCTCATCGGCAAGGACATCCTCTGGTTCCACGCCGTGTACTGGCCGTGCATGCTGATGGCGCTGGAGATCCCGCTGCCGAAGTGCGTGTTCGCCCACGGGTGGTGGACGAGCGAAGGCAAGAAGATGTCCAAGAGCCTGGGCAACTTCATCTCGCGCGAGAAAATCGCCGAGCTCTGCGGCGAGTACTCCGTGGACGTGTTCCGTTACTACCTGCTCCGCACGGTGGCCTTCGGCGCCGATGGCGACTTCTCCCACGACGACCTCCGACGGCGCTACAACGCCGACCTCGCCAACGGCGTCGGCAACCTGCTCAGCCGGACGCTCCAGATGATCGGCAACTACTTCGACGGACGCGTGCCCCCCGCCGACGACGTGCCCGAGGCCGCCGGCGTCCGCGCCGCCGCCGACCGCCTCGCCGACGACGCGCCGGGCCTGATGGCCCGCTGCCAGTTCCACCTGTACCTCGAGCGGGCGCTCGACGTGGCGACCGAGACGAACCGGTTCATCGACGCCACGGAGCCGTTCCGCCTGGCGAAGGACGACGCCCAGCGCGGTCGCCTGGGCGCCATCCTCTACGCGTGCGCGGAGGCGCTGCGGCTGGCTCTGCTGTACCTCCACCCGGTGATGCCCGCCACGGCGGCGCGCGGCCTGGCGCAGCTCGCCCGGCAGGCGGACGGGCGCCCGCTGAGCGAATCCGGCAGGTGGGGCGACCTGGCGGCGGGAACACCCGTGGCGAAGGGAGCGGCGCTGTTTCCGAGGAAGTCGTGATGCCGGACGAGCCGGAGAGGTCGATGGAGGACGTGATCCGCGAGGACGGGCGCTACCCCCCGGAGGCATACGCCTTCCTGCACGAGGGGCTGCGGCAGGCGGTGAAGCGGGTGCACGGCACGGACCCCCCGCCCGGGCAGCACCACGTCAGCGGCAAGCAGCTCTGCGAGGCGCTGCGAGAAGTGGCCCTCGAGCGCTGGGGGATGCTCGCCCCGACCGTGCTCGCCCGGTGGAATGTCCGCGAGACGCTCGACTTCGGCAACATGGTCTACCTGCTGATTCAGCACAGCTTCATGCGGAAGACCGACGAGGACAGCGTTGAGGACTTCCGCGACGTGTACGACCTCC
>CAZMDT010000263.1:0-4798 GCA_964564965.1 uncultured Planctomycetaceae bacterium
CCTCGAGCGATGGCAAGTGGGCGTGCCGGTGGGAGGTGTTCCCGGCGTTCGCGCGGTTGACGGTGACGAAGGCGCCCCACGCATACTGGTTCCTGTACGAGGGCACGCCGGGCGGCGGCATCGACCTCAGAACCAACTACTGCCTCCGCGCCCCGGGCAAGCGGACGGGCATCGGGGAGAAGTGGTCCCAGAAGCTCCCGGCCTCGCAGTGGGCCGCCTTCGGCGATGCGAAGCTCAAACGGGCGATCTTCTTCGTGGGGCACGAGGGCGACGACAAAATCGACTCGTACTACCAGATGGGCGGCACGGCCGGCATGACGGTCTTCGGCTTCGGCCGGCAGGGGCTGAGCAAGTATATGACGAAGGTGCCGGCGCATTTCACCGTCGGCCTGGCCGATGACGACCCCGCGGACAAGACGCTGCCGCCGCTGGCGGACGTGATGGACTCGGCGTGGCGGGACCTGAAGGTCACCATGGGCAAGGCGGAGCGAAAGCCGCGCTAGGGCCCGTCGGCGGCGGGGGCGAGCTCCGCCACGACCGGCCAGTGATCGGACCCGCCTTCGCGAAGCACGCGGGCGCTCAGGCAGCGCAGCTCCGGCGAGTGGAAGATGTGATCGATCCGCGCGCTGGGCGACAGCGGCCCGTCAGAAGCCCGCCACGTGTCGCTGAAGGCATCGTGCCGGCCCAGCGCGCTGGTGAACCCGCGCCGGCGCAGGAACCCGACGGCCGGGCCCGCCGACAGCTCGTTGAAGTCCCCCAGCACCACCGTTGGCGCCCGCCGGTCCAGCAGGCCGTACAGCGAGGCCATCTCGTCGCGGCGAAGCTCCCGCGTGGCCCAATACATCCGCAGCGACAGCTCGCCGGCCTCGTCCACCGGCGGCGTCAGGTGGACGTTGAGCACCTGCACCGGCCCCGCGGGCCCCTCGACCACCAGCAGCCAGCCCGGGAACCACGCCCCCTTCGGCTGGTGCCGCGCCACCTCCCTGAACGGCAGCCGCGACAGCACCGCCTGCCCGCCGCCGCTGTCGGCTGGGGCGTGCCGGAACGCCATGTGCGGATAGCGCCCGCCGAGCCGTTCGCGCAGCAGGCGCGCCCACTCGGGCGTGGTCTCCTGGAGGCAGACGATGTCGGCGTCGGCGGCCTCGATGGCGCTCACCGTCTCTGCGGCGCCCGGCATCCGCAGGTTGACGTTGTACGTGGCGATGGTGAAGCGTCCGGGGGGCGGCTCTGCGGGGCCCGCGCAGCCGAGCCACAGCCCGGCCGGCAGAACGGCCGTCAGAAGGCACCGAAGTGAAGGCCTTGGGTTCACGAGCATCGCCCCCCGACCCCGGCGGGGCGGCAGGGGGCCGCCTACGGCTTCTCGCTCCGCTCGATGATGAAGAACGTCAGCGCCATCGCCTGGCAGAGGATCGCCAGCAGCGCCCAGAGGATGGCGGTCATCACCTCCGCGCCGGCGGCCATCTTGTAGAGCACCACCGCGGCCGTGGCGAACGTGAGCCCCTGTGCCACGCCGGCGATGAGCTTGCTGACGCTGAACTTCGCGGCGGCGCCGGCCGGGGAGTGGAAGATGTCGGTGCGGATCTCAGGCTGCGGGTCGCGCGCCACCGCCCGCGGCTCGCGCCGGACGGGCTTCGCGGCGGGGGCGTAGGACGACGCCGGCGGCTCGGGCCGGGGCGGCGCGTCCGTGCGGGCCTTCGCGGCGGCCTCCCGTGCCGCCTTCGCCATGACGGTGGCCACCGGGCCGGCGGCCTTCGGCTGACTGCTCATGTGAGCCTCCGCTGTCGCACAACGAGGGGCGACCGCAATACGGGGCGGTATTATCGCACACGAGGCGCGAGGGGCAACGGTGAAACGCCCGGGCGGACGGTTTTTCGTCGCGCCCGAACCGCGCCAACGGCTTTTGTCCTGCCCGGGGGCCGCGCGCGCGGCGCCTACCGTGCGCCTTCCGCACCCGCGGCCGGCTTCCGGGCGACCAGGCGGAACTCGGAGCCCAGGTTGGCGGCCCGCACGCCGTACTGAAGCAGGCTCAGGACCGGCCCGAAGCCCGGGCGCCCGCCGTAGTAGACGACGCGCTTGATGTCCGCGAGGCCGAGCTCACCCAGGAGCCGGCGCAGGGCCGGCAGGGCGAAGAACGTCAGGTGCGTGGGGTTGCCGATGTTGAACCAGCGGCCCCGCTCCAGGCGGTATCGCCAGCAGCCGAGGTTCGGCAGCGACATCGCCAGCAGACCGCCGCCGGCCAGCTTGCGGGCCAGCGCCCGAAGCGCCTCGCGCGGGCGAATGCAGTGCTCCAGCACGGCGAAGGCCGTCACCACGTCGTAGGCGGCCTCGGGCAGCGCCTCCAGCGCGCGGACGTCGCCGGTGCGGACGTCGAGGCCCAGGCGCCTCCGGGCGTGTTCCGCCGCCGCATCTGAAAGCTCCACCCCCGTGCACACCAGCCCGGCGCGCTGCGCCTCGGCGAGGAAGTAGCCCAGGCCCGTGCCGAAGTCGAGCAGCCGCGCGCCGTCCCTCACGACATCCGGGTAGCGCCGGCTCAGGAGCCGCAGGAACGTGCGGTGGAGCGAGGCGCCCTGCTGCTGGGCGGCCCAGCGGCGCCGGCGCCGGCGCGCGTCCTCCCCGTAGTACTCCCGGTCGTAGAGCGCCAGCAGCTCCCGGCGCGACGGGCGCGGGTCGGCGAACAGGCTGTGGCAGTGGGGGCACTCGACGAGCACGTCGCTCTGGCGAGCGTGGACCGTGTGGCGTCCCGCGGCGCTTTCATCACAGACCGGGCAGTGGGCGACGCGTTCCATAGGCCTGGCCCCGGGCAGGGCGGGCGGCGACGCGGCAGCATCCGGCGGCGGGGCGCCGAATGGCGCGGGCTCAACGCTCCGGCCCCGCGCCGTCGCCAACGGCGCCCGTGGGGCCACTCGGATAGTGGTGCTATCTCTCATCGGCGATGCGACGGCTATGGCTTCGGCTTTCCGGGCCAGTCCAGCACCGCGCCGGTATCGGCGCTGGTGGCCTGCGCGGCGTAGCGCCCGAGCGCGCCGTGCGTGACCTGCGGCGGGCGCGGGGTGTAGCGCTTGCGCCGCCGGGCGAACTCCGCCGCCGACACCTTCGCCTTGAGCGTTCGGCGCGGAATGTCGATCTCGATGATGTCGCCGTCCTTCAGCAGGCCGATCTCCCCGCCGGCGGCCGCCTCGGGCGCCACGTGCCCGATGCTCGGCCCGCTCGTGCCGCCGCTGAACCGCCCGTCGGTGATCAGGTAGCACTTCTCGTACAGCCCCAGGCCCTTGATGTAGCTGGTCGGCGCGAGCATCTCCTGCATGCCCGGGCCGCCCTTCGGGCCCTCGTTGCGGATCACCACCACGTCGCCCTCGCGCACCTGGCCGTCCAGAATGGTCCGGCAGGCGTCTTCCTGGCTTTCGCAGATGACGGCCCGCCCCCTGAAGCGGTACATCGAGGGCGGCAGGCCGGATTGCTTCAGCACGGCGCCCTTCTTCGCGATGTTGCCGTGGAGCACGACCAGCGCCCCCTCGGCCGTGAACGCGCGATCCAACGGGCGGATCACGTCCTGCGCGTCGAACCGCCCGCCGGCGTTCAGCGCGGGCAGCTTGTCGGGCTTCCGGCCGCGGTACATGGCGCGGACCTGCTCGACGCTCCGCCCGGTGGCCTGCCAGCCGTTGCGATACATCCTGCGAGCCGCCGGGGCGAGCCGTTTGCTCCGCACGCTCCATCGGGCGATGTTCCGGCCGAGCGCGGCGCCGGTGACGGTCATCACGTCGCCGTGGATGAGCTTCGGGCGGTCGGCGGCGAGCTGGCCGAGGATGGTGTAGATGCCGCCGGCGCGGTGGCAATCCTGCATGTGGTACACGCGCCCCTCGGGCGTCTCCGACGGCGCGATGCGGCAGATGTTGGGCGTCCGCTTCGAGACGCGTTCGATGTCCTCGAGGGCGAACTTCACGCCCGCCTCGTTCGCCATCGCCAGCAGGTGCAGCACCGTGTTGCTCGACCCGCCCATCGCCATGTCCAGCGTGAAGGCGTTCTCGAACGCCCGCTTGCTCATGATCTTCCGGGGCAGCAGCGGGTAGCTCGGCCTGCATCCGCCGCGGGCCCAGGCCTTCGCCATCGCCACGATCCGCTCCGCCGCCCGGTCGCACAGCCCCAGGCGCTCCGGGCTCGTCGCGAGGCACGTGCCGTTGCCCGGCAGCGCCATGCCGATCGCCTCGCACAGGCAGTTCATGCTGTTCGCCGTGAACATCCCGCTGCACGAGCCGCACGTGGGGCAGGTGTTGTCCTCGTACTGCTTGACCTGGCGGGCCGTGAGCTTGCCGACCTTCTGCTCCGCCACCGCGGTGAACTGGTCGATCAGGTCCACGTCGCACCCGGCCACGCGCCCCGCCTCCATCGGCCCGCCGGACACGAAGACGGTGGGAATGTTCACCCGCAGGGCGGCCATCAGCATGCCGGGGATGACCTTGTCGCAGTTGGGGACGCACACCAGCGCGTCGAACCGGTGGGCGGCGGCCATCGACTCCACGCAGTCGGCGATGAGCTCCCGGCTGGCGAGGGAGTACTTCATGCCGGTGTGGCCCATGGCGATGCCGTCGCAGATGGCGATGGTGTTGAAGAGGATGGGCGTGCCGCCGGCGGCCCGCACGCGCTGCTTGAGGTGCTCGCCCACGGCGTCCAGATGCACGTGCCCCGGGACCACGTCGGTGTAGCTGTTGGCAATGCCGATGAACGGGCGGCGGAGGTCGGCGTCGGTGAGGCCGGTGGCTTTCAGCAGGCTTCGGTGCGGGCCACGCTCGGGGCCTTTCTT
>CAZMDT010000264.1:0-217 GCA_964564965.1 uncultured Planctomycetaceae bacterium
GAGGAGGCACACGACGGCGAGAAGGATGAGGGCGAAGCAGATGAGGACGGGCGCCTCGCGTGCGTCGGCGGCGCGGCCGGCGGGGGGGCCTTCGAGGGCATAGCGCTGCACCTTGATGAAGCTCAGGAGCGTCATGAGCGCCACGAGCACGGCCAGCGCCGCCAGCCAGACGTGCCCGGCCAGCACCAGCGCGATGATGATGATCAGCTTGGAGAAG
>CAZMDT010000264.1:227-1686 GCA_964564965.1 uncultured Planctomycetaceae bacterium
GGCGGGACGCCGGCGATGGACAGGGCGCCGACGCGGCAGCAGAAGCTCGTGACGGGCATGCGGCGGGCCAGGCCGCCCATCTCCTTGAGCATCCGCGTGCCGGTCTGCTGCTCGATGGCCCCGGACGACAGAAACAGCAGGCTCTTGAACGCGGCGTGGTTGAACAGGTGGAACAGCCCGCCGAACAGGCACAGGGCGGCGAGGGTCTGGGCCTCGGCGGGCAGGGGCTGCCCGGCGGGCGTCCGGCTGACGACCTCGGCAGCGACGCCGATCGCCAGCACCACGTAGCCCATCTGCGAGATGCTGTGGTAGGCGAGCAGGCGCTTGAAGTCCCACTGCCCGACGGCGAGGAACACGCCGATGACCATCGACAGCGCCCCCAGCGCCATGAGGATCACGGCGTACTCGGTCCGCGGGCCGAGCACGTTGAACACCACCCGCGCCAGCGCGTACACGCCCGAGGCCTTGATCAGCACGCCCGACAGCATCGCCGAGATCGGCGCCGGGGCGGAGGGGTGCGCGTCGGGCAGCCAGGCGTGGAACGGCACCATCGCCGCCTTCAGCGCGAACCCCGCGAGCAGCGCCGCCCCCGCCAGCAACACCGCCGGCGCGGCGCCCATGCCGCGGAGCGCCCGGAACACCATCAGCATGTTCAGGTGCCCCGTCAGCGAATAGAGCACCGTCACGCCCAGCAGGATGAAGGCCGATCCGACCGTGCCCAGGACGAGGTACTTGAAGGCGGCCTCCAGCTCCTCCGACTCGCATCCGAAGCCCACGAGGGCGTAGGAGGCGATGGCGGCGACTTCGAGGAACACGAACAGGTTGAACAGGTCCCCCGCGAGGACCACGCCGTTCATGGCGGCGGTCATCAGCAGGAAGAGGGCCTCGAAGAGCCACACGTTGGTGAAGCGCTTCATGTAGGCGCCGGCGAAGACGATGGCCGCGAGGGCGACGAGGTTGATGGTGACCAGCATGAGCTGGGCCATGCCGTCGCAGACCATCTCGATGCCGAGCGTCGAGCCGCCGCTGCCCCAGCCCCCGACGAACACGTCCACCCGCCCGAGGTCCAGCAGGAACAGCGACATGGCCATGTTGACCAGGATCGCCGCCACCGCCATCGAGGTCGTCAGGCGGCGGATCGGGTGGATGTGCGCCACCAGCACGACCCCGAAGGCCATGCCCAGCGGCAGCGCGATCAGCAGCGGAACCAGGTCTTCCATGGGGCTAGCCCTTCAGCCGGCGGATCTTGCTCATGTCGAACGTGCCGTACTTCTCGTACAGCCGGATGCCCATCGCGACCATCAGGGCCGTCAGCCCCAGCCCGATGACGATGCTCGTCAGGACCATCGCCTGGGGCAGCGGGTCGACCGCCTTGGCGGCCAGCTCGGCGGAGGTCTGGCCCGCCTGGAGGATCGGCGGCTGGCCGCCGGTTCGGTAGCCGATCAGCACCAGCAGCAGG
>CAZMDT010000264.1:1696-4753 GCA_964564965.1 uncultured Planctomycetaceae bacterium
GTCGCTTGTACCGTCGCAATAAATACCGCCGCCGTAGCCGCTTCCCGCAGCTCCTCCGCCGGGCCCGGGCGGAGGATCGGCGCCTGCCCGCCCGTGCGGTATCCCACGAGCACCAGCAGCAGGTTGATCCCGTAGTCGATGATCAGTAGGCCCACGATGATCTTGATGATGTTCTTCTTCGCCACGACGGCATACACGCCGACCAGCAGGATCGAGAACGCCAGCAGGTAGATCGCCACACCCATGTCAGCTCTCCCACGTCCGTTTGGCGCCGGCCCCCACGCGCCGATAGGCCGACAGCGCGAGGAACGCCCCCGCCAGGCCCGCGCCGACCTTCACGAGGATGGCGAGGTTGGACAGCGGAATGGCCCCGCCCGACAGCAGGTGGCCAAGCCGCTCGGGCGCCTGCGGCACGAAGTTGACGAAGAACGTCCCGCCGATGTAGCCGCAGAGCGCCACGACCAGGAAGGCGACCGCCCCGCCGGCGTCCCACATGTGGCAGAGCGGCTCGGTGAACAGCTTCGCGGTGAAGGCCCGCCCGAAGGCGAGCACGACCAGCGCTGCGGCGGCCGCGAGAATCACCCCCCCCGCGAAGCCCCCGCCCGGGCTCAGGTGCCCCGTGAGCGCGATGTACACGGCGAACACCGCGATGAAGCCGGTGATGAGCTTCGCGGTGTTCTTGACGATCAGCGTCATGCCCGTCGTGTTCTCTGGCGCCGGCTCGGTCATGGCGTGGTCTCCTCGCCGCCGGCCAGCGGCTCACCCAGGCGGCGCCGCCCGACGTGGCGGAGCATCACGTAGGCCCCGAGAACCGACACGAAGATCACCGTCGCCTCCCCCAGCGTGTCGTACGCCCGGTAATCCAGCAGCACGGCCATCACGACGTTGGCCGTGTTGGTCTCTTGCGCGGCGCGCTCGAGGTAGTCGGCGCTCACGGGGCGGCGAAGCTCGGTGGGGCGAGGGGGCCTTTGGGGAGCGGGCCCGGCCCGGCTGAGCGCCGGGCGGCCGAACGGGGGCATCGCGCCGACGCCGCCCGCTCCGCCGACGGCGAAGAACACCGCCGCCAGCAGCACGCCGCCGGCGAGCAGCGCGGCGCCGGTCCGCAAGGCGTCGCGCGGCTGCGTGACCGACGTGTCGTCGCGCGTGACCACCAGGCGGATCAGCAGCACCAGCGCGACGACCTCGACCACCACCTGGGTGATGGCGAGGTCCGGCGCGCCGACGAGCAGGTCGATCACGCTGAGGGCGAACCCCGCCGCTCCGATCGCGATCACCGAACTCAGCAGGTCCTTCGCCTCCACGGCGATCAGCCCGGCGATCAGCATGAAGGCGATCAACGCGAGGATGAACACTTCAACGCCCATGGCTCATATCCCCGCGGCCAGCAGCAGGTACACCAGGATGGCCGTCAGCCCCAGCAGCACCCACGCCACATAGAGGCTGATGAGCCCCGTGTGGCAGGAGCGCAGGAACTCCACGAAGGTGTGCCCGTGCTTGCCGCTCCAGTGGTACGCGTCCATCGCGCCGGCCTCGCCGTGCTTCAGCATCGGGCCGACGATCGGCATCTTGCTCAACGTCTCGTAGAACTGTGTGCCGGGCAGGCGGAAGCGGTCGGGGTGCCCGGCGGCGTTGTAGGGCGCCCGGCCGCCCACGTGCGGCGCCGCCAGCGCCGTCGAGGGCACCTCCCCGCCGAGGAACGGGCGGACGACGCGCAGCTTCGAGCCCATCGCCGCGATCAGCAGGGCCCCCAGCCCGAGGACGATGCCGATGAGGAGCAGGCCGGTGGCGACGTCCGGCTGCCAGAAGCCGACGGCGGTCGCCACGGGCGCCGGCTCGAGGCCCATCTCCGTCATGCCCGGGCCCAGCAGGCCCTCGACCGCCAGCCACGGCGAGATGCCGAACACCACGCACGCCGCCGCCAGAACGACCATCGGCACGACCTGGAGGACGGTTTCGCGCGGGGCGGGCCGGTCGTCCATCTCCGCCGGACGCGGGGCGAGGAACACCGCGTACAGCAGCTTCACGAACATCGCCAGCGACAGGGCGCTGGCGAACACCGCCACCACCAGCACCACCACCCCGCCCGAGGTCCCCAGGTCGATGGCGCCCTGGAAGACCATCCATTTGCTGGCGAAGCCGCTCAGGGGCGGCACGCCGGCGGCCGCCAGCGCGCAGACCAGCGTGCAGACGAAGGTGACCGGCATGGCGCGGCCGAGCCCGCCGAGACGGGCCATGTCCGCCGTGCCCGAGGCCCGCGCCACCGACCCGGCCGCCAGGAACAGGCTCGACTTGTAGATGGCGTGGTTGAGCATGTGGAACAGCCCGCCGGCGATGGCGAGGCCCGCCACGACGGGCGCGCCCGGCTGGCCCGTCGCCAGCAGCCAGGTGCCCGCCCCGATGCCGATGGCCATGTAGCCGACCTGGCTGACGGCGTCGAAGGCGAGGGCGCGGAACAGGTTGCCCTGGACGAGCGCCATCATGCCGGCGCCGAGGAGGGTGACGCAGCCGACGACGAGCATGACCGCCCCCATGGCCGCATCGCAGGCGAAGATCCGGAACGCCAGCGTCGCCAGGAGGTAGATGCCCAGCAGCTTGTCCAGCGAGCCGGGCAGGTAGGCGCTCACCGACGGCGGCGCCTTCTCGGCGGCGTCGGGAATCCACGAGTGCAGCGGCGCGGCCCCGGCCTTGGCGAGGGCGGCGATCATGATCAGGACGTAGACCGCGTAGCCCGTCCAGCCCATCGAAGCCGCCGTGAGCTTCGCGGCTGAAAGCGACAGGTTGGCCGACCCGCCGGGCTCGGCGACCAGCAGGGCGATGGCCATGAGGAGGCAGGCGTCGGCGAAGCCGAGCATGCCGTAGGCCTTGGCGGCGCCGGCCTTGGCGCCCTCGCGCCCCTGGTTGATCATCAGGAACAGCATGAGGGTGACGATCTCCCAGCCGACGAGCAGGACGAGCAGGTTGTCGGCCAGGGCGACGATGCAGACGCCCGCCAGCGCCCAGATGAGGTAGGCGTAGAACTTGCCCTCCCAGTAGGCGCCCTGCATGGCGCGGAAGAAC
>CAZMDT010000265.1:0-4749 GCA_964564965.1 uncultured Planctomycetaceae bacterium
ACCCTCACAACCATGCCCAGATTCAGGGCCGTTTCATCGACATCGACACCGTCGCGGGCACGGCGGACCAGGTGATCTCCTTCGGCGACGTGGACCTCGGGGCGGGCATCGCCACGCTGGTGCTCAACGAGATCGGCGCCGACCCGCTCGACGGGAGCATCTTCCCGATCATCGAGGTGCACTCGGGGCTGACGGGCACGTTCGCCGGCCTGGCCGACGGGGACGAGATCGTCCTCGGCGGCAACACCTACATCATCAACTACGACACCGACCAGGTCACGCTGACGGTGCCGGAACAGGTCACCATCCCCGAGCCGGCGACGCTGCTGACGGTGGGGCTGGGCATGGCAGGCGTTTACATCAGGCGGCGGCGCCGTTCGTAGGCCCGCCGAACGGTACGTGTGTGGGCGATTGAAGGACACAGCAATGACACGTGACACAGACACAAGGAGAAGAACGATGAGGAGCACGAAGAGAACGATTGAACTGCTGACCGGACTGATCGCGATCGCGGCGCTGGCGCTTCCCGCCCCGGCGGCCACCCAGAACACGGACGGCAGCGGGCCGTGGACTTCCGGCAGCACCTGGGACGGCGGCAGCGTCCCGCCTACCAGCTTCAACGGCAACATCGTCATGGAGGACACCGACAGCACCGACACGGACGTGGTCTTCGACCCGGCGACCAACGACCCCAACGGGCCCCAGACCTACAACTACGCCAATGCGTGGATCAACCCACAGGGCAGCCTGACGGTGAAGAGCGGGACGCTGATGTGCAAGGGCCTCGTCTGCAGCTTCGGCGGCGACCTCACCGTCAATGGCGGCACGATGTACGCCGGCAGCTGGGGCAACGGGCGAATCTACGTGGACATCACCGGCGGGGTGTACGAGGTCGGCGGCGTCGCCTACCACGACTACACCACCACCCAGACGGACGGCCTGATGAAGGTCGGCGGGCTGGAGTACCAGCCCGGCAGCCACTCGGAAGGCCACCTCTTCTACGGCGGCGTCTGCCAGGTCGAGGACCCCAACGAGTTCACGTTCTTCCCCACCGACGCCAGCCACCCGAACTGGTTCATCTTCGAGGACGACGGCACGGGCATCCTGAAGATTAAGACGGACATCACCCCGGCGACGTTCTACGCCGGCCTGATCGACGATGAGATCATCAAGATCGACCCGACCGAGCCGTGGGTGTACGGCCAGGAAGTCATCGGGCAGGACACCTACGCTACGCTTCAGACCTTCGAGCCGGCGGCCATCCCCGAGCCGGTGACGCTGCTGTCGTTGGGGCTCGGCATGGCGGGCGTCTGCGTCCGCCTGCGCCGCCGCCGGTAGGCGACTCAACCGATCCACGCATTCACCAATTGAAGGACAGACCAATGGAGAACGGCACGGACACAAGGAGAGGCACGATGAGGCGCACGCCGAGAACGCTCGGCCGGGTGCTCGGGATTGTCGCGATGGCGGCGATCTTCTGCACGGCGACGGCGCACGCCGCGACGTGGAGCGACGGCAACAGCACGTGGAACACGCCCGGCAACTGGGACGCCAACGACGTCCCGGACTCGGCGGGCGAAAGCGCGGTGATCGGCAACGGCTCGACGGTGAGCCTGGACCTGACGGCGACGATCAACAACCTGACCGTCGGCGCCGGCAACGTCGTGAACTGGTCGGGCGGAGCCGCCTGGGGCCTGACCGTCGGCGGCGACCTCAGCAACGACGGCGAGATCAACGTCCTCCAGCACGGCCAGAACGGCCAGCGTTCCGAGCTCATCTACACGGGCACCACGCTGAGCAACTCCTCGAGCACGATCAACATGATCGTGAACAACTCGGCGAACAACCGCAACGTGGGCGGCTCGTTCGAGGCCAACAACACGAACGCCGGCACGATCAACATCGAGGGTCTGGACGGCACGAACGAGCGAAGCGGCGCCCGCCTGACCTTGACCGGAGCCGGCACGTTCGAGAACGCCGGAACCATCGCCATCCTGAACTCCGGCACGAGCACGGTGGTGGGCGCTCGGGGCAACCGGGCCGGGCTGCAGGGCGTGGAGGCGGGCTACAACCAGACCGGCGCCTCGGCGCTGACCAGTGTGATGCAGGGCGGCGGGTCCGAGATGGCGTTCGTCGACGTGGGCACGCTGCTGATCTCCGCGGGCACGCTGTCGGGCAACGGCCTGATCGTCGAGCAGGGAGACGACAACACCGCCCAGATCGGCGACGGCAGCGGCGACGAGGCGTACCTGGTGCCCGGCACCGACGGCACCATCGACACGATCCACTTCGGCACGGCCGCCGACGTCATCTACTACAGCAGTCCTGACCGGCTTGATCTCATCCGCGGGACCGGCCCCACGGCCTCGGACACGTCGCTGAGTCTGGGCGCCGACTCCACGTTCATGGCGGACATCAACACCTCGACGGCGGCGTCCGACCTGGCCTCGGTGCTTGGCGACCTGGACATCAGCGCGGGCGCGGTGCTGGCTCTGAGCGACTTGGGCGGCGATGCGCTGCTGCCCGTCGGCACCGTCCTGACGCTCATCGACTACAGGGACACCTGGAACGGCGGGACGTGGGACGGGCTCGCCGACGGCAGCCAGTTCGCCCTCGGCAGCAACTCGTACGAGATCGACTACGACGGCGGCGACGGCACGGACGTGGTGCTGACGGTGCTTCCGCCCCCTATCCCCGAGCCGGTGACGCTGCTGTCGCTCGGGCTCGGCATGGCGGGCGTGGGCGTCCGCCTGCGCCGCCGCTCGTAGGCTTGCCGGCGACGGCGTGAATCGCAGCGGCGGGTGACGGTGCCGCCGCGCATCCGGCCGGCGGTCGGCCGGGCGCTGACAGGGAACGACGGGGCGGTCCTCGGGGGCCGCCCCGATTTCGGCGCTCGCGCCGACTTCGCACTGGGAATACACCCCCCTGGCTCATCGTTGTTGACGAAGGGAACACCCGACCCGTAAACTAAGCGTTTAGTGGGCGAGAGGTTTCGCGCCGCGTGTCGGTGACGGCGGCGCGCAGCGAGACGTTCGTGCGACGATAGCTGGAACGACCCCAGGCGTGGGCAGCGCGCCTGGGCCGAGGCAGGCCGGGGATGCATCGGCGAAAACATGCCGGTTTCACGCTGATCGAATTGCTGGTGGTCATCGCCATCATCGCCCTGCTGGTGACGATCCTGATGCCGTCGCTGCAGCGGGCCAAGGCGATCGCCCGCACCGTCATGTGCCTGACCAACCAGCGGCACCTGCCGACGGCCACCGCGATGTATGCGATGGACAACGATGACAGGCTGCCCACGCCCGAGGGCCCCGGCGACAGCGACGTGATCACGCCCGGGCCGTCCAACTACGTCAAGGTCAAGGAATCGGGCGTGGGAAACTTCAAGCACGTCGGTCACCTCTACCTCAATGGCTACCTCGAAGAGCCGCACATCCTCTACTGCCCCAGCCATGAGTACCGCAACAGCACATGGGAAGAGAACAAGGGAAGTTTCGGCCGGCTGTCCGCCAACACGAACGCCGACGTGCCCCGCATCTTCACGTCGTACCAGTACCTGCCCCATGCGAAGTATCCCGAGCGGCGGATGAGGTACGAGCTTCTGGACGAGATGCCGACCGGGGCGCTGGTGGCGGTGGACTACATCCACAGCATCGATCGGCAGTCGCACCTTGACATGGGCCAGGGGTGGAACATCATCTGCATCGATGGCAGCGGCGGCTGGCTGACCGACCCGGTCTCCTGGGACCTGATGGTCGCCACGGACCTGAACCCGCCGGACTCCTGGCCGGTCTTCACGGCCATCGTCGAGGCACTGGAGGCCAAATGAACCGCGACAGTTCCAGTTCGCCGGCGGCGGTGAGGACCGCACGGCGCGGCGCCCGCGAAGGCTTCACGCTGATCGAGCTGCTCGTGGTGATCTCGATTCTCGCCCTGCTGCTGACGATCCTGATGCCGTCGCTCAGCAGGGCGCGCGAACTGGCCATGCGGGTGGTCTGCGGGAGCAACCTGCGCTCGTGCACCCAGGCGCTGACGGCCTACGCCGCCTCCAACAGGTACATCCTGCCGGCGGCCAGCGGCAATTACTCCGACGGCTCGCCCTTCTACACGCAGCCGCTGAGCAGCAACCGGTTCATCGTCCGCGGTTGGGACAACTGGACGCCGGACGGTTACGTCCCCATGGACTACGACCTGCGCGCTCTCATCAGGCCCTATCTTGACGGTGTGCTCGAGGTGTGGATGTGCCCGAGCCTCAACGTGCCTTCCATCGGCGATTCGGGCAACACGCGCGGCATCTGCTACGGCCCCTACCTGTACTTCGGCGGCGACATCGACAACTCCGCGAACGGCCACCCCGACTTCGGCGTGGACAAGCAGGTGCGGCTGCGCCTGTCGCAGGCCCCGTCCTCCCTGCCGCTCATTCAGGACCGCGCGTCGGATCGCCGCAACTGGAACGGCGCCTGGTCGGCCAATCACCTGGTCAACGGGTGGACCGCCGCCCCGCTGGACGAGAACCCCTCCAACCCCCGCAACTACACCAACAACCAGGACGACGTCTCCGGGGCGAACATCGCGCGGTACGATGGCTCGGCCCGGTGGTACGACATGGCCGGCCTGGTCAACATCGGAGATGATGAATGGCAGGACAATAACCTCGTCTACTCGGTCTGGCCGTAAGACGGCTGGACGCCCGGGGCCCCGCGGACCCACGGGCGGCAGCGACACCCCCGCACCGGACTCCAAAGACCC
>CAZMDT010000266.1:0-4746 GCA_964564965.1 uncultured Planctomycetaceae bacterium
TCCGTTCTCGCCACTCCCTCCGCACCCACCCCACCGGTATACGTTCCTGACCCCTGTTGCTGCTCCGAGAGGTCGACGCGCCCCGTCCCGGGCTGTCGCGCTGGTAACTCCATGGCCTCCGGGCAGGATCGCTCCCTGCAACGCCTCGCCGTGTCCTTCCCAAAACGCCCAATTCCCCGCCCGAAAGATCGCTGGTCCGCTACACCCCCTCCACACGCTGCCATGGACAGGCCACGATCACACGCTCCCAGGGAAGATCGCGAGCCAAACCAAGTCGCACAGTTCGTTCAGGGCAAGGAATCTGGCGTCCAAGTCACTGCTGGCCTGTCCCGCTAGGAGATGCACTACGCCCGGGTTCACGGCAAGCGTTCTGCTGGTTCTACCTTCTCGCGTGACCTCGAGGCACAAGACTCGAGTCGTGTCGTGGCTTTCGGCAAGCCGATACACTCCAGAAGGCGGCGACTGCAGGGTCCGCAAGGGCATAGACACGTCTCGATCAAGCTGCGATTCGCCGGTGAGCGGAACCCGTAGAGCATACCGGCGTCTGTAGGGCCATTGTATCCTGAACGCGGCACCGCCCTGGACAGGCGCCTCAGGGCGAATGTTCCCTGCAAGGCACACGGCGTCTTTGTGGACATCGGCGCAGATCACCCCAATATCCACCTCGTCTTGTCTGATGGGCCCAGTTCCCACCAGTTGATCATTCTCATAGCCTCTTTCGACGTGAATGATAACGTACAGTACACGGACACCGCTTGGCGCACCAGCGTCTGTGGGTGGCAACTCAAACCAACTGCCCAGCCGCGAGCCGGCTAAGGTGATCGCCTGCGCAAGAAGCGGATCGCTGGGCTCAATGAGTTCCGCCATACGTGACAGGTCCAGACGAGGCCCGGCGTCGCGCGGCTGGCAGCCTGCCAACGATAGGCCTGCTGCCGCGACAACTAACGCGAGCACACGCACAGACTTGGCGCGTGCCAACTTGTGCCTTACGTCGGACAGGTATTCGGAGGTCTCTAGCATCGGTTCTCTCGCTCCTTGCCGGGGTCCCAAGGCCGCAGCGGAACGGCACTAATCCTCTAGTTTCTTGGGTATAGAGGGATAAGGGGTCAGGCACCTTTTTCTCTCTCGCTGGACTATTCATCCCGAAGCGCGGCCGCGGGAGGATAGCGCAGCGACCAGACGGCTGCCGGCCGTAGTCCCGGCGCGCCGGGACGAGGGCGGGTGCGGGTTCTCCGGCTGGAGCGTCTCGGGGCCGGTGTTCTCGCCGGCGGAGTGGCGTTCCTCGACGCCCCGCCGCGCAAGCCAGGGCCCGGATGTGCGGGCTCCCCGTCATGATGCTTGAGTGTCGCGCGCGGCGGCCGGGGAGGCAATCGCGAACTCGCGGATTCGTGAACTCGCACACCAGGCATCCCCCGGAGGGCGGAGGAACGCGGGGGTCGGGAACCGTTTTTTCGGCCTTGGCGAACGGCGTGCGTCCGCGAGCCGCGCGGGAAGCAGGGCAGGCCCCGCCAGGGGTCGCGCGATTCCAGACCGATGTGGCAACGCCGGGGAGAAGGCCATCCCCCCATCGCTCCCGAACCCCGGAAGGGGTGAGGCGACCGATGCACGCCCTGCCGCCGGGGGGCAGGGGATTATCGAATACAGAACACGGAACGCCGAATCTCGAAGGGCGGATCGAGGGGTCAGACGTTTCCGAAGTCGGCGGGCGAAAAGCCGCCATGGCTGGGAGGGCTGCCGCGCGGGCAACGCGGGGATTGCACGCGATGCCGGGGGGGCACTAGAATCGCCGGGACAACAGCCGGGGAGGAAACGATGAGACGAACGGCATTCCTGGCGATGTTGTTGGCGGTGGCGGCGGGGGCACTGTCGGCATCCGGGGCGGAGGCGGCGCGGCCGACAAGCCAGCCCGCGACTCATCCCGCGGCGCGGCCGACGACGCGGCCCGCGACCCGGCCGGCGGCGTTGGCGGCGGACGTCAAGCTGGCCGTGCACCGGGTGCTGACGGACCGCCCGCCGATGAGCCTGGCGGGGGCCGTCGCGACGATTCCGGGCGGGGAGTTCGGCGACTGGGCCCCCGGCGCGCCGGGGGCGCGAGGCCCGCTCGTGCTGACGGGCGTGAAGACGTTCGGGCAGGACGAGCGGCTGAACCCGCAGATCATGGTGGTGCAGCACGCGTGCCGGGGGTGGCGGGCACAGCGGGTGCGGTTCTACGGCATCCGGGGCGATGAGTACCAGCCGCTGCTGGAGATCGCCGGGGCGGACGTGGCGTGCCAGCCGTTCAACTACTTCAACGCAGGCGGGCTCGACTTCCTGCTGGTGTCGATGGCGAAGCCGGGGCAGTACGACCAGCAGCGGTTCGTCATCTGGCGGAACGGCCCGACGGCCCGCTTCGTGCCGCACGAGAACCCGGTCCTCAAGTACGCCCACCTGGCGAAGCCGGAGGAGCGCGTGTACCCGAGCCGCTACGAGATTCTCCAGCGGCGCGAGGGCGCGGGCTGGCGGCTGGGGTTCCGCTTCTACATCCTCAGCGCGGAGCCCGCCCCCGCCGGGCGGCTGCTCGCCACGGGGCAAGTGCAGGGGTGGGTCCGGCTCGAGACGGACCAGAAGGGCGAGCCGGTTCGGTTCGTCTGCGAAGGCGGGCTGCGCTTCCGGCCGTGAGGGGGCGGCCGCGGCGGGCGGCGGCCGGTCGCGGCGCGCCGGGATCGCCGGGGTTCGTTTCGCGGCCCTCGGCCCCACCGGCCCCCCGGAACATCGGCCTCCGACCGCCCTACCGCCGGACGACCACGTGGTACGCCCGGTGCGGCATCAGGCGGACGCCCAGCCGGCCGTCGGGGGCCGTCGCGGCCGCCACTCGATCCGCCGTCGCGTAGCCGTTCTCGTCGAGCGCCCGCACCTCGTGCGGGCCCTTCCAGGGCGGGAGGGTCACGGCCGCGTCGATGAGCCGGACGTTCATCGGCGCCCCGCCCATCGCGGTGATCCGCCCTCCCTCGGCGCGGAAGCCGAACGGGCGGTCCTCCGTCATCGCCTGGACGAGAATCTTCGCGGACTCGGCGAGGGGCTTGCCGTCGAGGCTGACCACGACGATGGAGGCGTACTCGTTGCGGCAGTCGATGGTGACCTCGCCGAGCGTGAGCTTGCCCGCCTTGCCGAGGAACCCGGCGGCGGCCCGGCAGCGCGGCGTGTTCACCGTGACGACGCCGCGGTCGTAGTCCCACGCCAGCTCGCCGGTGCGGCTGCGGATGGTCTTCCGCTCGCGGTCGACGTATTCGGCGAGGTCGAGCTGCGTGGACGCCGACGGGTCCGGCCCGAAGCGGCGCACCACCGGGCCGACGTAGTACGCCAGCGGGTCGATGGTGCCCAGCGGGCCGCGGGCCTCGGCGCCGGGCGGCACGTCGCGCCGGCGCAGGGCGTCGAAGGCCTGTGGCGCCGCGGCGGCCGAGCCCTTCAGGGCGTAGAGGTCCTCGAGGCTCAGCACCTCGCGGACGGCCGGGGACGCCGTCGCCACGTCGCCCCGCCGGAACATCAGCGCCGTGGCGGGGAACGTGCCCGCCACCACCGGCGTGGAGACGGGGAACTTGTTCATCGTCCGGTCATCCAGGTAGTTGCTGCCGACGGCGAACCAGAAGAGCCCGTCGAGCCCCTGGAGGCCGGCGTAGGCCGCCGCCAGCAGCGTGGCGTCGGCGCGGTAGCGGTTCGGGGGCGTCCAGCCGAGCTCGCTGACGATGTGCGGGCGATCCTCGACCTGCACGACCTGGATAGGGAGCTTGTCGGGGTTCTGAAGCGCGGAGCGGTCGGTGAAGGTGTGGCCGACGCGGACGGAGTAGGCGGCGCCGTCGCCCTTGTGCGTGCCGCCGAAGTATCCGTGGCGGTCGATGACGCCGCCGGCGGCGTAGGTGTGGCGCTCCAGCGCGTCGAGGAGGACGGGGTCGGCGGTCTGCCAGTTGCTGCACGACACGAGGCCGTCATAGCCGAGGCGGGTGCGGAAGTGCTCGACGACCCTCTCGTAGAACGCCCGCTGGCGCTCGACGAGGAACCGCACCTGGTCGGCGATGCGCCGCTTGGGCACGCCGCTGCGTGCGATGCCCTGCCCCGTCATGAACCACGCCTCCAGCAGGGCCGCACGGTCGCCGGCGTCCTGCGGGCGCCGCCCGCCCCATGCCGCGAACGCCTTCGCCGGCGACCCGTACCGGCCGGCGAGCCAGCGCGTCCACTGCTCCTCCAGCGCCCGCCACTGCGCCGGCGGGATGTTCTTCGGGCTGAACGTCCAGAACAGCAGGCTGTCCTCGTTGACGACCTCGACGATCGCCACGGCCGGGTCGCGCGCCAGCGCCACCCGCGTGTACGGGTTCGGCGTCGTCAGCAGCGCCTTCGCCCACGACAGGTAGATCTCCTGCATGCGCGGGTCGAAGTAGAGAAGGGCGAACGCCTTCTTGCCCTCGTAGCCGCCGCCGGCCTCGAAGCCCGGAATGCCGTACGACGCCCGGACGCCGAACCACAGGGGGAAGTAGAAGCTCAGCTTCGTGTAGATGCCCTGGCGCTTGAGCGCCGCGACGAGGTAGTGGATGCCGTCGAGGCGCTTGCGGTCGATGGTCGTCGGGTCGGCGGCCGAGGCGTCGAAAATCGCCCCGTGGTAGCGCACCATGTTCACGCCGAGCTTGGCGAGCTTCCGGGCGAGGTAGTCGAGGGAGTCGTGCGACTGCTGGACGACGTTGGGGCCGACGTTGACGGCCCAGAAGCGCACCGGCT
>CAZMDT010000267.1:0-4742 GCA_964564965.1 uncultured Planctomycetaceae bacterium
TGTCGCCGTTGGCGTAGATGTGGAAGTAGTAGCGTCCGCCGGCGATGCACCCGCCCACGAGCGGCCCGTCGGCCCAGAAGTCCCCGAGCAGAATCGGGCGGTCCTCCGCGCGCCAGCGGTAGACGGCGTCGCGCAGCAGGGCCCGCTGCTCGGCGGTCACCATCAGGTCCGTCCGCGGCGACCGCCCGATGGGGTTCAGCAGGAAGAACCAGCCGAACAGATCTCCCTCGGCGATGCGCAGGTCGATGAACGCGTCGTCGGCGATGGCCTCGGCGTTCTCGCGGGTGATCGTGGCGGAGAAGCCGCACATCACGCCGCGCTCCGCCAGCCGCTCCCGGGCGCGCCGGTTCCTCTCGTAGATGCCCCGCCCGCGCCGGGCATCCGTCTGGTGCCCGAAGCCCTCGACGCTGATGGCGGGGAAGACGTTGCCCACCTCGGCCATGCGGTCGGCTGCGCCCGCGTCGATCAGCGTCCCGTTCGTGTAAACGAGGAACCCGCGGTCGGGGAAGCGCTCGGCGAGCCGCGTGAGCGTGCGATCCTCCCTCTCCCGCAGAAACGGCTCGCCGCCGGAGATCGTGATGAGCGAGGTGCCCATGTCGACGACCTCCTTGACGATGGCCTCGAGGCGCTCGTACGGCAGATCGCGCCCCTGGCGCGTGCTCTTGGCGTAGCAGCCGGGGCAGTTCAGGTTGCACCGGTCCGTTGGCTCGATGACGACCGTGACCGGCGAGGCGGTGCCGGCGTGCTCCCGCCGCGCCCGCTTGCCGATGTCCTGGACGTTCGCCGACAGGAGGCGCAGAAAGGCCTTCGTGGCGGCCGGACGCTCACGGATCAGACGGTCGAACCACGCCCGAAGGTGCCCCGTCGCCCAGCGCACGTTCCGCCGCTTGAGGGGGTCGGCCTCCGTGGCGTCGAAGCGCTCCCGGAGCCGCCCGAGGAACCGGTCGAGGAAGAACTCCCGCAGCATCGGCACGCGGAGGACCCAGTAGGCGCCCTTGGCCGCCAGTGCCACCGCCCACCCGGACCAACCGTCTCGCAGATGATTTCTCATTTCCGATACCGTTCAGTCCGTCCTCCCGATGATCACGTGCGTCGCGCTGCCCTGGCAACCACTTGCGACGAGACCAATATAAGCAGTCCCATTAGTGAATGGAAGGTGCTGCCGGCGAACCATACGGCGACCACAGCCCGGCGGCCCCACGCCGCCGGCCGGGCCCCGTTGGGCACGCTTGCCCGGGGCGCCGCCCGCGCAGTACCCTCCTGGGCCTCTGGGAGCAGTGGCGATGGCGATCGCGTTTCTGCTGGCGAACCTGGCGGTGGTGCTGGTGGCGGCCGGGCTGCGATGCACGCCCGCGGAGCTGCGCTACGCCGCCCCCGTGGCGCTGTCGCCGGCGGCGTGGTGGTCGGCGGCGGGGGCCGTGGCGGGCCTCGCGACGGTGCTGGCCGTGGCGCGCCGCCGGGCGCTCCGGCGGCCGGACGCACGCCGGGCGCTGGCGGAGCTGCTGGTGTTCCCGGCGGCGCTGGCCTTCGAGTGGACGCTCCTGCCGGCGGAGACCCGCGACCGCACCGCCCTCCACTGGGCCATCATCGCCGCGCTGGCGGGCGCTGCGGCGTGGATCCTCTGGCGGGACCGCCGCAACGCCGGTCGCTGGGGCATCACCGGGCGGCACTTCCTGCCCGCCCTGCGGTGGCTTGCCCTCCCCACGGGCCTCATGGTCGCCGCGCCGATCGTCGCCGGCGTGCTGCTCGGCATCCAGGGGCGGCTCAGCGGCGGGGCCGTCATCTACGCCGGGTATCCCCTCTACGCGTTCGTGCAGCTCATGGTGTTCCAGGTGCTGCTGGTCCAGCGGCTGCGGCGGCTGACCTCCTCGACCGCCGAGATCGTCGTCGTCGCCGCGGCGATGTTCGCCCTCGCCCACTGGCCGAACGCCCTGCTCATGGGGGCGTGCGCCGTGGGGGCGGCCGTGTGGACGATCGTGTATCTTCGCCGGCCGAACGTCTATGCGCTGGCGCTGTCGATGGGTCTGGCAGCCGCGGCGTTCGCCACGGCCATGCCCGAGACCGTGACGCAGAATCTGCGGACCGGGCCGCTGTACGTGCAGCGCCTGGCCTCATCGGCCGGCGGCGGGCGGTAGGGCGGTCAGGGCTTGGGAGAAGCAGGGGGGCGGGAGGCCGGCGGGGCGGCCGGCGGCGGCGTGACGGGCGGCCTCGTCGAGCCGCCGTAGACCTCCAGCGACTCCCCGCCTGACGAGGAGTTCGGGTTCAGCGTGCCGGTGGTGGTGGAGTAGTACCAGCCGCTGCTGCCGTCGCGCGGCGGGGCCGCGCCGCTGCCGAACGTGATCTGCGAGGAGGTGTCCTGGTTCTTCGTGTAGGGGTTGGGCTCCCATTCCCTGATGTACGGCCCGCACTTGCCGTGGGGGTCGAGCTTGCCGTTCTCGTCGGTCCGCCCGGTGAGGCGCTCGATGAAGCGATCCGTGTCGAGCTCGCCGTCCTCGTCGAGTTCCGGCCCTTGCCCGTTGTGGGCCGCCCTGTAGATCTCAATCTGCCGTCGCAACAGTTGCAGATTGGTCTGGAGGACCGACTCCCGAGCGTCCTCGCCCGCCGAGATGAACCGCGGCACGATGGTCGCCGCCAGGATCGCCACCAGCAGCACCACGATCAGAATCTCGATCACCGTGAACGCTTCTCGCAACTCACGCATGCGGTGCTCCCTCTTCGCGGGTGCCTCTACAGGCCGATCGTGATCCGTCGGCCGGAAACGTCAAGCTCCACCAGCGACCGGGTGATCCGCACGACGGTCGCCTCGCCGATCGCCCCGCCGGCGCGGAGGAACCGGCCGTTGATGATGGCCGTCGGGCCGTCCGGGCCGAACAGGATCGCGCTGAGCTTGAAGCGGGCGGCGACATCAACGGGCTCTGCGGCGGCGGTCACCGCAGCCTGCGCCGCCCGCTCCTCGCTGTCTTGTGGGTCCGCCTCCTCGCCCGCCGCGGGAGGCTCGGCTTCGTCGTCGGCTGTATCGACATCGACGGACTCATCCTCGACGGCGGCGGGCTGTGTCGCGGGCGCGGCCGCCACGTCGACAGGGGCGGCCGGCTGGGTCGTCGTCGTGGGCGCGGCCTCGAGGGCGGGCTGCGTCGTCGGGATCGGCGTGGAGGCTTCGAGGGCGGGCTCGGGCGTCGCCGCGGCCAGCTCTGTCGGCAGGTCGGGCTCGGCTGCCTGGACGGGGGAGGGCGGCTGTAGGGTCTGCGCCCGCGGCGCCGCCTCGGCGGAGGCCGGAGCAGGCGCATGCGGGCCGCCGAGCATCACGTAGGCGGCGATTCCCCCGGCCGCCAGGGCGGCAACGGCCGCCGCGGCGGCGATCATCGGCCAGGCCCGGGAGCCTCGCCGCTCGGCCACGGGCGGCAGGAGTTTCGCCTCCCCGGTGGGGCTCTTGCCGCGTTTGTCCTGTTCGGTCCGCTTGAGGGCTTCGTTGATGAGGCTCATCAGCCGGCCTCCCTGAGTTCCTGTGCCGCGATGCGGACGATCTGCCGGCTGATGCGGCCGGTGCGGTAGACGTAGCCGGCGAGGAGGGCCTTGTCGCCGATGGCGTTGATGAGCCTGGGGGTGCCGTGGCTGAAGCGGTAGACCTCGCGGACGGCCCCGGGGTCGAACTGGACGACGTTCGGCCCATCGCCGCGGGCGACCTTCAGGCGGTGCTGGAGGTATTCCTCGGTGTCGTCGGGGCTCATCGCCTCGAGGTGGAACCGGACGGTGATCCGCTGGGCGAGCTGCCGCAGGGCCGGGCGGGCGAGCTTCTCGCGCAGCTCCGGCTGCCCGACGAGGATGATCTGGAGCAGCTTCTGGCTGTCCGTCTCGAGGTTGCTCAGCAGGCGGACCAGCTCCAGCCCGTTCGTCGACATGTCCTGCGCCTCGTCGATGATCAGCACGGCGTCCTGCCCCTCGCCGTTCACGCGGAGCAGGAACCCGTTCAGGGCGTTGAGATACCCCAGCCGGTCATTCCGCGCCGGCTGGAGGCCGAACTCCTCCACCACCGTCCGCAGCAGTTGCGTCTCCGTGAGCATCGGGTTCAGCACCAGGGCGGTGTGGTAGCTGTCGCCCAGCTCACGGAGCATCGCCCGGCAGAGCGTCGTCTTGCCCGTGCCCACCTCGCCGGTCAGACAGATGAAGCCCTTCCGCTCGCGGATGCCGTACAGCAGGTGGTTCAGCGCCTCGCGGTGCCGGGCCGTCAGATACAGGAACCGCGGGTCCGGCGTGATGTTGAACGGGTTCTCCCGGAGGTGAAAATACTCGTTGTACATCGGCTGTAACCTCTTTCAGGAGAAGGCATTGTGGCTGAATCGGCCCGGTGGCTAAACGCCCGGCGTCACCCGTTGTTTCGGCACGGGCGGGGGCCTACTTAACCAGCAAATCCGTTACAGCCCTTCCGGGCGGCTGCGGCCACTCCGGCACGCCGCGAAGGTTTCTCTCCCGTCCGATTTGCCTCGCGGGGGATCGTATCCTACGGTCCCCTACGGACCGGCCCGCCGCGGCGCCTTCGGGGGGAGGCAGCGGCGGGTCGGGGCCTAGTTCGCGGAGGGCATTGGGATGAGGTTCATGATGACGCTGGCCTTGCTCGCGGTGACGTTCCTCGGTGGCTACTACGTCGGCCTGCAGCCGGACAGCCCGGATGTGTTCACCTGGGCGGAGAAGGCCTACGCCCAGGTGAGTGCCGCCGTGGGGAGCGTCGCCGAAGCCGCGGGATA
>CAZMDT010000268.1:0-4741 GCA_964564965.1 uncultured Planctomycetaceae bacterium
CGGCGGCCGACGCCGCGGCGCAGGCCAACCGGATGCTCCGCCTCGCCGACTCCTACCGCCGGGCCGGTATGACGCCGAAGGCGGTGGCGCTGTGGCGGAAGGTCGTCAGCGAGTTTCCGGGCACGGCGGCCGCCGGCGAGGCGAGCAAGCTGCTCGAGGGCGTGAAGCCCGCCAGCCGGCCGGCAGAGGTGCCGTAGGTCGTCGGCATCTTCTCCGGCCGGGCGGGAGGTGCACACGCGGCTGCACCACTGGAACGGCCTGCCCGTCGAACTCAGCGCCGCCGGCGAGCTGCTGTGGGAGATGGGCTTCCGCTTCGAGAACGAGCGGGAGATAACCTGGCCGCCGAAGGGCAAGGCGCGGCGCAAGCCTCAGGCCGAGCCGCACGAGCAGTTCCCGCCGTACCATGAGCCGCAGGGGGAAGCTGCCCTACGGGCGCGACTGGACGCTGGAGCACGCGACGCGACGGCTCCGGCCGGCGGTGGAGAAGGTCCTCGACCTTGCCGAGGGGGGGCTGGCCCGCGACGGGGGGGAGATCGCCTGGGGCGACCGCGGGCTGAGCGCGGGCTATCGCGGGGCCGGGCGGTTCGAGTGCATCGTGAGTCCGCGGAACGTGTGCTGCCGGTTCAGGGCGTGGCTCCGCAGCCCCGGCCGGCGGGCGCGGCTGTTCCAGAAGACGCTCTCCGCCCCCCGCCCGGAGCAGGTGGACGCCGCCTTCGCCGCCCGCTTCCGCGCCCTGCTCCGCGAGCTGGAGTCCCTCGTCAACGGCTGGCCTCACTGCCGCTGGCGGCGGAGGCGTTTGAGGACGGCGATGGCGGCCTGGCGGTCCACGATCCGCACCGACATCGCCGTGTCCTTCGGCACAAAGCCGCCCGGCTCGGTCGTCGCCAGAACGCCGCGCAAGGCCGCGCCGTCCGACAGGTGCTTCCGCAGCAGACGCGACTGCCCCGCGTGGTCGAGGTATCTCTGAAGCTGCGCGGCGTGCTCGCGGCCCAGGCGCCCGCGCTTCAGTTCCACCAGAACCACCTCCCCCGCCGACCGGTCGAGGAACACCATGTCCACCACGTGCCGGTCCTTTTCGTCGGTGTAGATGTGGTGCTGGCGGGCGAGCAGCGCCACCTCGCCCTCGAACAGCAGCCCCGGCTCGGCCTCGATGGCATCCTCGAGGTCGCGCTCGGTGTCGACGGCCTCGTACTCGGCCCCCAGGACGTTCACGATCTCGGCCGCCTTCCGCGCGCCGATGCCGCGGACGGCCCGCAGCTCGTCCTCATCGGCGTTGGCGATCCGGCGGACGCTGCCGAAGTGCTGCAAAAGCTGCCGCGCCATCACCATGCCGCTGCCGGGGAGCATCTCGACGACGCGCCGCTGCTGGTCGGCGAGGCCGACGGCCTTGCGCTTCGGGATCAGCGAGATGGCCGGGATGCCGGTCTGCTCCTGACGGGCGAGCATCGCGATGAGGGCGGCGGTCTCGTCCACCTCGGGCGAGGCGAGCACGCTCAGGCCGTATTCCAGGACCATCGCCGTCATCGCGCCGCGGACCGCCTGCGGGTTGAAGGCGGAGTGCTCGTAGTTGACCTTGCCCTCGACGATGAGCAGGGGGATGCGGAAGTGCTCGCGGAGATAGACGGCCGAGGTAAACAACGTCTTGTCGAGGATGCCGCGGAGAAAGCTGCTGCCGGTGCGGCGCTCGACGGCGAGCCGCTTGCTGAGGACGTAGCGGTCGACGTTGCCTTCGTCGTCCGCGACGCCGCGGACGCGCAAGCCGAGGTCGGCGAGCCTGCCCGCCAGCCGGCCGTACGGCTTCGTGGCGTGGATGGTCAGCGGCGGCGCGGCGTCGGTCATGGCGGCGGCTCTCATCGCCCGCGTGGTCCCGGGGCTGCCCCTGGCGCGGCGCGGGGCATTGTATGGCCGGCGGCGCCGGGGGGGCAAGCGGCCGGGGCGGGGCACGCCCCGCGGCAGCGGGCCTGGGCGAAAGCCTTCAGATGCCCGGAAACGCGGGCGGTTGTGGTACACTTCGCCCGGCCGCCGGAGCCGAGAGGCCCGTAGCCCTGAGAGCCGGGCGACCGAGGAGCCCACAGCCATGGCCGACAAGCTCACGCGAACGCTGACAGTCGCGATTGGCGCCGCAGTTGCCCTCCTGCTGGTCGGATGTGCCCGGCAGGGCCCCGTCGGCGCCGACCTGACGGCCGGTCGGCCGTGGGAGTACCGGGCCGTCGTCGGCCCGCCCGAAGCCGAAGCCCCCGGACCGTGGCGCGCCAACCTCGAGGAGGCCCTGACCGACGCCGGCGCCGCCCACGAGCCGGCGGACTTCCCCGTGGCCTGGTCGGCGTTCGGGCCGTTGGCCGGGGCGGCGTGGTTGCCGATCGACGGGCTGAAGGCCGTCCCCCAAGCCATCGAGCACAAGGGGCGCACGCTTCCGTCGCGGGCGGTCCGGGCCGACGCCCGCGGCGAGGTGGACCTGGAGAAGCTGTTCGCCCGGGGCGGCGAGGAGGCAACGGGCTACCTGCTCGCCGAAGTCGCCTCGCCCGGGCAGCGCGTGCTGACGGTCCACGTGGCCTCCGACTGCGGGCTGATGGTCTGGCTGGACGGGGAGCGCGTCTTCCGCGCCGACGCCGGCCACGCGGGCTCGCCCCGCAACGGCCGGGCGGCGCAGTTCGCCCTGCCGATGACCGCCGGCCGCCACCTCCTGGCGATCCGCCTGCACGCCGCCGGCGGGGCGCGGTGGTCGCTCATCGCCGAGGCGACCCGCCTGGTCGGCGCGCGGACGAGGGCGGAGGGCGGCGCACCGTTCGCCGTCGAGGCGCGGCGGGCCTTCCCGATGCCCGACCCGACCGCCTGGGCGTCGCTGACTCTCTACGACGTCGGGCTGCCCCTGCCCGCCCTCAATGGTGAGCCGGTCGAGCTGCCGATGCCGGACATGCGGTTCGGCACGATCCGCGGCCTGCCGGCCTCGCTGCTGCGAGCGGGCCGGAACGAGCTGACGGTCCGCTGGAGCGGTGCGGCGCTGGCCGTGGGCGTGCCCGCAACGACGCTGCGGCACTTCGCCGCGAGCCCGGCGGCCGAGCTGCTGCGGCCCACGGGCGACTTGTTCGCCCTCGCGGGGGCCGACGTGGCCGTTGACCTCGGGCCGATTCTCGGGGCGGCAGGGGAAGACTTCTTCACGGTGACGTGCCGGACGAACACACCGGCCGAGGTGACACTGGGCTTCACGCTCGCGGGGCGCGAGAAGCCCGTCCTCGTCCGCGCGGAGGGCCGCGGGCTCTATCACCGCGTCCGCGTGCAGGGGCACTCGCTGCGGGAGGTCACGTCCTACTGGCTGGCGCTCCGCGCGGGGGAGGGCCTCGAGCGGAACACCGAAGCGGTGCACCTGCCGCGGCGCCGCCCGGGGCCGCTGCGCTTCGCCGCCGTGGGCGACCCGCAGAGCGGGCCTCACTGGAAGGACGTCGCCGCCGCCATCGAGCGCGCCCGCCCGGACTTCGTGATCATCCTGGGCGACCTGGTGGGGCGCGGCCGGGTGGAGAGCGAGTGGCGGGACGAGTTCTGGGCGCCGGCGAAGTCGCTGCTGGCCACCACGCCCACCTACCCCATCCTGGGCAACCACGACAACAACGCGCCGATCTTCGGGGAGATCTTCCACACCCCCGACGGCGGCGAGGGGCGATCGTCGAACTGGGCCCAGGCAATCGGCGACGTGCTGGTGGTCGGCATCGACGGGCAGCAGAGCTTCCGCGCGGGCACGGACAACCACGCCTGGCTCGAGCGCACACTGGCCCTCAGCGAGGCGCGGTTCATCTTCCTCTGCTCGCACTACCCGCCCTGGTCGTCGGCCAAGCACGGCGCGGACAGCGCCTCCGGAAAGGCGCGCGAGTGGACCGCCGAGCAGGGACGGCAGATCATCATGCCGCTGCTCCGGCAGCACCACGCCACCGCCATGCTCACCGGGCACGAGCACTCCTACGAGCGGAACGAGCCCCCCGGGGGCGTCTCGCACGTGACGACGGCGGGCGGCGGACTGGGAGCGCGGCGGAAGACCTCAAGGGCGGCCGAGCAGAATCCATATTCCGTCGTCTTCGACCGACGGCAGCACTTCTGCCTGTTCGAGGTGACGCCGGAGAAGTGCACGATGACGGCCGTGGCGACGGATGGCAGCGTCATCGACACGCGCGCCTGGCCCGCCCGTGTGGCGCCGACCTCCCAGCCGGGCCGCACGCCCCCGCCGCTCGCGGCCACGCGCGCCCTGACGCAGCCCGTCGGCGCCGCCGAAGCCGCCCCCGCCCCTTGACCGCCACTCCCGGCAGCCTCACCCCGCCGGCGGCTCAGGCCCCCAGCATTTCCGCCAGGAGGAACCTGGCGGCCTGCTTGTTGGGGATTCGCCCGCGGACGCTGCTGTCGAGGTCGGTGGCGGCGAACGGCGCCACGGCCGCCCCCACGCACGACGGGCATCCGTCCTCGCAGCCGCACTCGCCGATCACCGTGTGCACCGTCCGCAGTATCTCGCCCATGCTCTCCATCGCCCGCCGGGCGAAGCCCATGCCCCCGGGGTAGCGGTCGTAGAGGAACAGCGCGTCGCGGCCGAGGCAGCTCGCGTCCACCACCGTGCCCACGTCCTGCACGTCGCACATCACGAAGATCTGCACGACCTCCACGAGCACGTTGGCGATGCCGATGAGCCCCTCGCCCACGACCAGCCCCTCCGCCTTCATCTTCTCGACGATGTGCTCGGGCGGGGCGAGCCACGTGGCCA
>CAZMDT010000269.1:0-4737 GCA_964564965.1 uncultured Planctomycetaceae bacterium
GAGCCCATGAACGGGTCCAGGATGACGCCCTTGCCCAGGGGCAGGGCCGCCCGGACGATCTGGCGCAGGAAGCCCTGGGGCTTGAGCGACGGATGCGGCGCGATCCGGCGCTCCTCCCCCCGCGCGGGAGAGGAATAGATCAGGTCCTTGAACGGCTCGTCCTCGGAGATCCGCCGCAGCCCGCCCGTTCCCCACTTGCGGAGGTCGTCCTGAACGCGCCCCTCGCACGGCTTGCGGAACAGGCCCCACGGCTCCCAGCAGGACTTCGGCATCACCGTGACCTCGGGGTAGCGCCGGTGCGCGTTCTTGGGGCGGTCGCCGCCGCGGAGCGTGTGAACGACGCGGATGATCTCGGCCCGCTTCTCAAACCCCGCCGCGATGAACGGCTCATAGACCAGGTACGACACCAGCGGGTTCGTCGCGACGAACACGTGCGCGCCGGGCACGAGCGCCGGGATGAGCAGTTCGGCCAGCCGCTCGAAGAACGCCCGCAGCGCCTGGCGGTCCTTCTCGGACAGGACGGTGAATCGTGGCAGAGGACTGCGCCGGCACCCGTCGAAGGCCGGCGGAATCCGCCATACGCCGCCCTCCCCGTTCCTCCGCTTCTCCAACTGTTCGGGGCTATACTCCACCAAGCCGTACGGGGGATCGGTCACCACGGCGTGAAGCGTGTTCGGCTCCGCCGCGGCGAGCCATTCGAAGGCATCCGCCAGGTGAAGCTCATAGCGACCGACGGCGGAGGCGCCCGACGCGGATTCATCCCCGAACAGCGTCCTGCTCGTCTTCTTGCCCTGTGCCGATCTGGTCACTCTGCTGCCCGTCCCTCGGAGCCCAGAGTAGCTCCGGACGGTGCGCCCGTCAACGGGCGCGCGCATCGACGGCGGCGCGGATGGCGCGGACGTGGTCGGGGGTGGTGCCGCAGCAGCCGCCGATGAGGCTCGCGCCCGCCTCGATGAGCGGGGGCACGGCCGCCGCGAAGGCCCCCGGGCCCATCGGAAACACCGTCCTGCCCTTCACCATCTCCGGCAGTCCGGCGTTCGCCTTGATCCACACCGGCAGGTCCGTGGCCTCGCGCAGCAGGCGGGCGACGGCGACATAGTTGTCCGGCCCGCAGCCGCAGTTCGCCCCCACGCCGGCGGCCCCCTCCTGCCCGGCCATCGCCGCGAGGTCGCCCGGCTTGTTGCCCATCATCGTGGTGGTCCGGTCCGGCCCGGAGGCGAACGTCATCGAGACGACGACCGGCACGTCGGTGGCCTTCCGCGCGGCCCGCAGCGCGATGCGCGCCTCGTCCAGCTCGTTGAACGTCTCGAGGACGATGGCGTCCACGCCGCCCCAGGCGAGGGCCTCGGCGGCCTCGGCGAAGGCGGCCGACAGGTCCTCCGTCCGCACCTCACCCATCATGACGATCTTGCCCGTGGGGCCGATGGAGCCAAAGACCCTGACGGCCTCGCCGGCGGCGCGGCGGCTCAGGGCCGCGCCCTTCTCGCACAGTTCCGCCGTCCGCCCGGCGGCGGCGTGCTGGTCCAGCACGTAGCGGTTGGCGCCAAACGTGTTGGTGAGGATGGCATCGCTGCCGGCCTCGACGTAGGCGCGCGCGACGCCCTCGACGGCCTCGGGGTGCTCGTCGTTCCACAGCTCCGGGCAGCTCCCGGGCGCCAGGCCCCGCCCCTGGAGCTGCGTGCCCCACGCGCCGTCCAGCACGCGCACCTTGCCGGCGAACTGTTTCAGGTCGAAGGCCATGGTCTCCCGCCGCGAGGCGGCTCGCGTCGCCCGGATTATAGCCCGTTCCCCGCGCCCGCACTACGAGGGCGTGGAGTTCTTCGACAGCGGGGCCGCGGCGGGTATGATGGCCGGCGAGGGGCGCCGTGCCGTCGCGCCCCCGGCGAAGCATGAACGACAGCCCGCAGCGACAAGCCAGAGACGTGATCCTCGACTCCATCGCCGACGGCGTGTTCACCGTCGACGAGAGCTGGCGGATCACGAGCTTCAACCGCGCGGCCGAACGCATCACCGGCGTCCCGCGCGACCAGGCCGTCGGGCAGCGCTGCTGCGACGTGTTCCGCGCGAGCATCTGCGAGCAGCAGTGCGCGCTGAAGCAGACGCGGCAGACCGGGCGCCCGATCGTCAACAAGGCCATCTACATCATCGACGCCGACGGGCGGCGAATCCCCATCAGCATCTCCACGGCCATCCTCCGCGACGGAAGCGGCCGCGTCATCGGCGGCGTGGAGACGTTCCGCGACCTGAGCGTGGTGGAGGAACTCCGCAAGGAGCTTCACGAGAAGTACACGTTCGCCGACATCATCGGGCGCAGCGCGCCGATGCGGCGCCTGTTCGAGATCGTCCCGCAGATCGCCGACAGCGACAGCACCGTGCTCATCGAGGGGGCGAGCGGCACCGGCAAGGAGCTCTTCGCCCGGGCGATCCACCACCTCTCGCCGCGCCGCGACCGCCCGTTCGTGGCCATCAACTGCGGGGCGCTGCCCGACACGCTGCTGGAGTCGGAGCTGTTCGGCTACAAGGCCGGCGCGTTCACCGACGCCCGCGGCGACAAGCCCGGGCGCTTCGCCGCCGCCGACGGCGGGACCGTCTTCCTCGACGAGATCGGCGACGTGTCGCCGGCGATGCAGGTCCGGCTGCTACGGGTGCTCCAGGAGAAGACCTTCGAGCCGCTGGGGAGCGTGGCGCCGGTCCGCGTGGACGTCCGCGTGATCGCCGCGACGAACCAGGATCTCGCCCGCCTCGTGAAGAAGGGCCGGTTCCGCGAGGACCTGTACTACCGGGTCAACGTGGTCCGCCTGCCCCTGCCGCCCCTGCGCGACCGGCGGGAGGACATCCCCCTGCTGGTGGAGCACTTCGTCGGTAAGCTCAACCGCCTCCAGAGCCGCGACGTCGCCGGCGTGTCGCCGGAGGCGATGGCGCTGCTGATGGCCCACGACTACGGCGGCAACGTCCGCGAGCTGGAGAACGTCATCGAGCACGGGTTCGTCCTCTGCCGCGGCGGGATGATCGAGCCGGCGCACCTGCCCCCGGCGTTCTGGGAGGGCGCCGAGGCGCCCGCGGCCCCGGCACGCGCCGCCCTGACGCTCAGGGCCCTCGAGGCCATTCACATCACCGACGCCATCCGCCGCTGCGGCGGGAACCGCAAGGCCGCCGCGGAGGAGCTGGGCATCGATCCGAGCACGCTGTTCCGGAAGGCGAAGTCGCTCAACATCGACCTGCCGGAGAAGGACGGGCGAAGCCGCAAAGGCAGCTAGGATTGCATACTGCCGTGTTATGGCTCAACAGACTTGCAGTCTGCAAGTCTATGACCTTTCGGGCCTTCATACATCTCTTGCCGTAACTCAGTTATCTTGAGGCATTAACGAAGTAGACGCCCTCTCGGGCCCTTCTGGCACCCCTTTTGCACTACCATCTATCGTGAGAGTCGCGATCCCGACCTGGGACGGGCGCATCTCGCCCGTGCTCGACGTAGCCGGGCGGCTGCTGGCTGTGGACCTCGAGGCCGGCGCGGAGATCGCACGGGCGGAGCATGACATCGACGCCCCCGCGCCGGCGCAGAAGGCACAGCGCCTCGCTGCGCTCGGCGTCGATGTGCTGGTTTGCGGCGCGGTCTCTCGGCCCCTGGAGGCCATGCTGGCCGCCGCGGGGATTCGCGTGGTGCCAAGAACCTGCGGCGCGGTGGACGACGTGCTCGCCGCGTTCGTTTCGGGGCGGCTGACAGAGGAAGCGTTCCTGATGCCCGGTTGCTGCGGCCGGCGGCGGCATCGAGGTGGCGGCCGCGGCGGGCGTCGCTGGGGCGCCACCTGAGGAGATCACGATGAAAGTCGCCGTATCAGCGCAAGGCCAGACGATGGACAGCGCGGTCGATCCGCGCTTCGGGCGGGCGGAGGCGTTCGTGGTGGTGGATACCGACACGGGCGAAGCCACCGCGCACGACAACTCGCAGAACCTTCAGGCGGCCCAGGGCGCCGGCATCCAGGCGGCGCAGAACGTTTCGCAGCTCGGCGTCCAGGCCGTCATCAGCGGCAACGTCGGGCCGAAGGCCTTCGCCACGCTCCAGGCCGCCGGCATCGCCATCTACACCGGCGCCTTGGGCACCGTGGCGGAGGCCGTCGAGGCCCTCAAGACCGGCAAGCTTCGGGCCGCCGGCAGGCCCAACGTCGCGGGACACTGGGTATAGGCCGGCGCATGAGAACGTCCCTCGAGTGCATCCCGTGCTTCGTCCGGCAGACGCTGGAAGTCGCCTGCCTGGCGACCGACGACCCCGCCGTCCACGAGCGCGTGCTGCGCGAGGTGCTCGCCGAGCTGAGCGGCATGGACCTCGGCGGCTCGCCGCCGGCGACCGCGCAGCGGATTCATCGGCTCATCCGCCGGGCCACCGGGCGGGACGACCCGTACGCGGCGCAGAAGGACCGCTTCACGCGGATGGCGCTGTCGCTGCTGCCGGCGCTGCGCGATCGCGTGGCGGCGGCGGACGACCCCAACGAGATGGCCGTCCGGCTTGCCATCGCGGGCAACGTCATCGACCTCGGCGTCAACGGCGCGCTCGACGAGGCCGACGTGCTGGCGGCGGTGGAGCATGCGGTCTCGGCGCCGCTCGACGGCGACGTGCGGGGGCTGTTCGCCGCCGCCGGTGCCGCCGAGGACATCCTGTTCCTCGCGGACAACGCCGGGGAGATCGTCTTCGACCGTCTGCTGCTGGAGCGGCTGCCCGTGGAGAAGGTCACCGTCGTG
>CAZMDT010000270.1:0-4734 GCA_964564965.1 uncultured Planctomycetaceae bacterium
ATACAGAAAGAACTCGCTCTGTCGGATCAGCCCCGACCCGCCGTCGAGCTTGCTCATCAGCGTGTAAAGGTCCACGATCTGCCGGACGGTGTACGGCGGGCGGGCCTGCTGGCCGTCGCGGAAGGTCGTGTCGGTGATCCAGACCTCCCGGGCGGGCTCCATCTCGACGGCGGCATCCTCGAAGAACACCCGCGGCAGCTCCGAGTATGGGAACATCTCGCGGAAGAGGTTCGGCTCCGCCACGTCTTGCAGAGCGTATTTCGTCTTCGCCTTGGGCAACGTCGGTCGTCCTTTCCGTGGGTCGCCGGCCTGCTGCTGAGGAGCCCCCATCCGCCGGGGAACGCTTGCGCAGCGGCCGGGGCATACGGGGAAGGCTTGCGGACCTGCAAGCCCCTTCGGTATGTAGATTGTAGCCGCTGGAGGCGCGGCGTTCAACCGCCTGGCGGGGCCGGCCCGGCGGGCTTGACGAAAGGCACAATCTTAAGTGCGACAAGACAAGCTGTTTATGGGCCTATGCTGCGAAGGCACGTCTGCGGTCGATGCGGCGTTGGTGTCGGTGCGCGGCCGGGGCGAGCGGATGAAGCCGCGGCAGCTCAGCCACGCCCGGCACGAGCTGCCGGACGAACTGCGGCGGCGGCTGGCGGAGGCGCTCGCGGCGGATGCGCTGCCGGTGGCGACAGTTGCGGCGCTTGAGGACGAGCTGGCGGGCGCGTCCGCCGAGGCCGCCGAGGCGCTGCTTCGCCAATCGAAGTGCCGCCGCGAGGATGTCTCTGCCGTCGGTTTGGTTGGCCCGCCGCTCGGGGCGGGACGGGAGCTTGGCTCGCCGGTGTCGCTCGCGGCACGGCTGGCCCTGACCGTTGCCGGGCGCTTCGCCGAGAGCGACGCCGCGGCGGGCGGGTTCGGCGGGGCGGCGGTGACGGCCTGGCCCGCCTGGCGGATGCTGCGCGACCGCCGGTTGTCGCGGGCGCTGGTTCACCTGGGGCCCGCGGCCTCGCTGACGCTGATCGGCTCTGACGCGGCCGCCGGTGACGTGGTGGCCTATGACGCCGGGCCGGGCACGGCGCTCATCGACGCGGTCTCGCGGCGGGTGCTCGACCGCCCCGGCGACGAGGACGGGCACCTCGCCGCGGGCGGCACGGCAGAGGCGGCACTGCTCAACGAGCTGCTGGCCGCCGCGTACTTCCGCCGGCCTCCGCCGAAGGCCACCCGCCCGGGCGACTGGCAGGGGGCCTATCTCGACCGCCTGCTGATGGCCGCGGAGCGCCACGGCTGCGAGGGCCGAGACATCCTCGCCACGGCCACCGCACTCGTCGCCCGCGCCGTCGCCGACGCCATCGCCGCCTTCACCGAGCGCCCGCACGAGGTCATCCTCGCCGGCCCGGGCGCGCGCAACATCCAACTGGCCTCGCGGATTCGCCGCCTGATGAGCCCCTCGAGCACCTACACGGCGGAGCGTTACGGCCTGGGGCTTCTGGCGGCGCGGGCGGTGTTCGCCGCCGTGCTGGCGGCGGCGCGGGTGCAGGGCTTCGCCGCGCACTGCCCGGGCGCCGGCGGCGCCGGTGCCCCCGTGGTCCTCGGCAGCCTCGCCGTGTCCTGAGCCCGCCGCAAGGAGACCGCATGAGCCTCTACAGCTTCGACGACGACAGCCGGGCGGTCCTCATCCATCGCCCCCAGGTGCCGCACCCGTGGATCAACTACCTCTCCAACGGGCGGCTGCACGCGTTCGTCTCGCAGGCGGGCGGGGGGTTCGCCTGGTGGAAGACGCCCACCCTCTTCCGCCTGACGCGCTACCGGATGTTCCATCTGCCGATCGATTCGCCCGGCTTCTACGTATACGTTCGCCCACGGGGTGCCCCCGCGTGGTCGCCCACGTGGCGCCCGTGCGAGACGCCGCTCGATGAGTGGCAGGCCGCGCACCGCCCCGGGCGCACCGCCTTCACCGCCCGGAAGGGCGACCTCGCCGCCACGCTGGAGCTGTTCGTGGCGCCGGACCACGACGCGCTGGTGTGGGATCTGCGGCTGTCGAACGTCGGCGCGGCGGGCGCCGAGTGCGACGTGTTCGCCTACGTCGAGCTGTCGCAGTTCGGCTGGCTGACGGAGGTGCTGTACGGCTACTACGTCCGCCATCACCTCAGGACGTGGTTCGAGGCCGACAGCGCGGCCTTGTGTTACCTCTTCCGTCACGAGCGGCACGTGCGCCAGCCGGACATGCCGCTGGTCTACTTCGCCGGCACGGCGCCGGTGGAGAGCTTCAGCGGCGACCGCGACGCCTTCGCCGGCTGGTACCGCAGCGAGCGGAACCCCGCCGCCGTCGAGCGTGGCCGCTGCGGCAACGAGTCGCTGCCGACGGGGCAGCCGTGCGCGGCGCTTCACAATCGCGTGTCAGTCGCGCCCGGCGGCGAGCGGCGCCTGGGCTTCTTCCTGGGCGCCGCGCCGGAGGCGTGCCCGAAGTTCCCCCAGGCGCTGGCCGCGATGAAGGGCGCGCTCTCCGCCCTTCGGGCCGAGGGCGCCATCGACGAGCAGCGACAGAAGCTCGACGCCTGGTGGGCGGAGCACCTCGCCGCCTTCGAGGGCGACATCCCCGACGCCGACGCCCGCCGGCAGATCAACCTCTGGACGCCCGTCCAGTGCGTCCACACCGCCCGCTACTCCCGCGCCGTCAACACGTGGGCGCCCGGCGTCCGAGGCGTCGGCTTCCGCGACACCTGCCAGGACATGCTCTCCATGGCCACGCGCAAGCCCGACTGGGCCCGCCGCGAGCTGCTGTTCCTCCTCTCCCAGCAGTTCGCCGACGGCCACACCGTCCACACCTCCTTTCCCGAGGACGCCGCGCCGCCCGAGGAATCGCTCCGCAGCGACGACCATCTCTGGCCGGTCATGCTGGCGCACGCGCTGGTGTGCGAGACGGGCGAGCCGGCCCTGTTGCGGCAGCGCGTGCCCTACCTGGCGGCCGACCTGAAGGGCACCGACGGCGAGGGGAGTGTCTGGGAGCATCTGCTCGCGGCGATGCGGTTCACCGAGACGCACCTCGGCGATCACGGCATCCCGCTGACATTCCACAGCGACTGGAACGACATCATCGGCAAGTTCTCCGTCCGGGGGCGGGGCGAATCGGTCTTCGCGGGCCAGCAGTACGCGTACGTGCTTCGGCTGATGAGGGAGTTGGCCGAGGCGCTCGGCGACGCCGCGGCGGCGGAGCAGATCGCCGCATGGCGCCACAAGCAGCTCGCCGCCCTGGCCGCCTGCGCGTGGGACGGCGACTGGTGGCGTCGCGGCTTCGACGACGACGGCAACCCCGTCGGCAGCCGCCAGTGCGGCTTCGGCAAGATCTTCCTCAACCCGCAGAGCTGGGCCGTGCTCGCCGACTGCGGCACCGACCGGCAGCGATGCCGCGGCATGGACCAGGTCGCCGACCAGCTCGACACCGGCGTGGGGCTGAAGATCATCACGCCCGGGTTCGCCACCTGGCCGGAGGAGACGGACCCCTTCAGCGGGTACGCCCCGGGCACCGGCGAGAATGCCGCCATCTTCTGCCATGCCAACACCTGGGCCGTCATCGCCGAGGCCATGCTCGGCAACGCCACACGGGCGTGGAAGTACTTCCGCCAGCTCATCCCGCACCTGGCCGCGCAGCACGTGGGCGTCGAGCGCTATCAGGCCGAGCCCTACGCGTGGGTCAGCAACATCGTCGGGCCGGAGAACCCCCGCTTCGGGTGGGCCAACGTCGAACAGGTGACCGGCACGGCGGCCTGGATGGACATCGCGCCCACGCAGTACCTGCTCGGCGTGCGGGCGGAGATCGCCGGGCTGCGGGTCGATCCGTGCACCCCGCCCGAGTGGGGCGAGTTCCGCGTGCGGCGGCGCTTTCGCGGCTGCGACGTGGACATCCGCGTGCGGAACGACGGCGGCGTGGAGAAGGGCGTGGCGGCGGTCCGTGTGGACGGCCGAGAGATCGACCTCTCCCGCGGCCCGGTCATCCCGGCGGCCGCCCTCGCCGCGGCGTCCGCGCGCATCGAGGTTACCATGGGCGGCTGAGGCGGGTCACACCCGGAGAAAACCGCGTTCGCCGGCCGGGCGAGGGGTGTTTAACGGGCGGCCCAAGGGGGCGCGGCGCAAGTGACGCCGCGGAAAACCGGATCGGCAGCTTCGTGAGGAGACCCCATGCGTCGATGCATTCTGGCCGCTTTGGTCGTCTGTGCCGCGCTGCAATCCGCGCCGGCAGGAGAGCCCGCTCCCACGGCCGACAATCCCCGGTTCAATGACAAGACGTACTGGGCGGACCTGACGGGCAGGGAGCACTACGTCAAGCAGGCCTGGCCGAAGACGCGGGTGCTGGTTTTCGGGGGGATGGACGCCAAGGGCATGAAGACCGGCGGCAGCGGCTGGGTGGACCTGGCGACCGGCAGACCGGCGACGAAGGGCCCGGACGCCGAAACGGACGTGATCCTTCCCTCGTCCGACACGCCGTACGAGTACGGGCGCACCGGGGGCCAGTACCGCCACGTGACCGTGGGGCGGAACGCCTTCCTGAAGGGCGGGGGCGACCGAAACCCCATGCGCATCTACGGCAACATCTGGATCCGGAAGGGCGGCCAGATGCGCGCCCAGGGGGCCACCATCATCGCCGGCGACCGGCACACGTTCTACCGCAACGACAACCGCTGCACCGAGTGGAACGCACCCGACTGGTGGAAGGTGTCGACCTCGATGTACATCAACTTCCTCAAGACCGAC
>CAZMDT010000271.1:0-4732 GCA_964564965.1 uncultured Planctomycetaceae bacterium
CCGTGAGTGATGTCCAAGTCCGCGGCCAACACCACGTCGACGTTGAACGTCAGGTCCCGGTCGGTGTCGATGTCGCCGTAGATCGTCAGCGTCTCGCCGCCGTCGCCGCTGATGGTCAGCGTCCGGTTGCCGCCGCCGCCGACGTGAACCGTGCCGATGTCCCGTACGGTGCGGCTGCCGTCGGTGTCGATGGTGATCTTCCCGTCGATGGTGCTGTAGGTGACGACCACGTCTTCATCCGAGGCGTCGGGGATGCCGTCGCCGTTGGTGTCGGACCCGGAGGTGAGCGACCAGTTCGCCGCCACGCTCCACAGGCCGTCGTCATAGCTGTTGGCATCGAACATCTTGGCCCACCCGAACTCACCGGCAGCGTGGGCGCCGGCGCACAGGGCGAACACAACAAACACCGCAATCAAGTTCCTGATGTTTCTCACCGTTCTTCTCCTTCCCAAGAAAGCTCACTCCAGCCGCCCCGATGGTCGGGACGGCCACGGATCGAATCCTTCTGCGTAGCGTCCGGCCGACGGCGCAGCCGGGACGCCTCCTTCACGACGTGCCGACGCGGCGTGTCCGCGACACAGCCGCTCGCGCGAAGCGCGCAGACCGTCACCCCGGTGCTGCCTGGCTTGGAGGCAACGTCCCTCTGCGCCATACCTATCTCACTTGCTCCTCTGGTTCTCTGCGGATGTGCAATCCACCAACACTATACCGGCGCGGGCCCGTCTTGTCAAGGCCCTTGAGGCCTGTCCTTCTCGCCGCCCCGCTCCCCACGGCGCCGCACGGCCACGGCGCCGGAGCCTCCGCACCAGATGATGCCTCCGTCGCACAGCCGGTGGGCTGCCGGCGAATAGAGTCCTCTAGTCCTCGTATCCGGCGTACAGCGCGCAGTCGCGGCTGCCGCCGTTGGCCGGGATGTCGAAAACGCGCTTCTCGCCGTTACGCGTTTCCCAGACGAGGTTGCGGTTGTGCCGGCTGCCGCTCTGCGAAAGGACCGCGCACGAGAACTGCCCGTCCCGCACATCGAAGATCGGCCAGTCGCCGTCCTTCCTGATCCGGCCCACGTCATAGTTGTTGAAGCCGATCATCTCGAAGACGCCGTCCTTCTCGACGATGACCCGCCGGCGGAGGTTCTCGCTTTTCCAGCCGAGCATCCACACCGTGCCGGCCTTGACGTGCACGGGGGCCCAGTTCAGGTCCTTGGCCTCCTGCCCGTTCTCGTTGTTGTAGTGCCGGATCCAGATCCTGCACCTCGGGTTGGTGACCTCCATCGCGGCGCCGGTGTCGTTGATGAACACCTCCCCCCCGCCCTCGAAGTGCCACGACGTGGCGCGCGGCAGCGTGTACCACGCGACGGAGTTCAGCACGACGGTCCGGTCGGTGGTCACGGTGAGGCAGGAGCACTTGATGTCATCGAGCACCACGACCGGCGACTTGCCGTCGGCGATGGTGAGCATGGCGTTGTCCTGCGGGCTCAGCAGCAGCTCACCGCCGACGATGCGAACCACGTCCGGTCCGACCGTCACCTGCCCCTTGATCCGGAAGCGCCGGCCGGCGGGGATCATGACGTGCGTCTTGCCGGGGTCGTTGAGAGCTTTCTGCAAGGCGGCCGTGTCGTCGGTGCCGGAGTCGCCCTTGGCGCCGTGGTCCATGATGTTGGCCCACTTCGAGAAGTCGGTCTCGTAGGGAACGAGCGGCTGCTTCTTGATCGGCAGCTTCAGCGCGGAGAGGGTCTTGTTGAACATGCCGCCCGCCTTCCCCACGTGGTGTTCGGCCAGGTCGTCCCCCTTGCCCTCAAAGGCCCCGGCGAAGCCGGTCGTCTTGATGTCGCGCAAGTAGAGCATCCCCGCTTCATTGACAACGGCGGGGCGGGCGGAGCCCTTGCCGTGCAGGAAGGCGCCGATGACGGCCATGGCGCCCCATTTGCCGTTCTGGATGATGGCCGGGGCGTCGGTCGCCATCGCCACTGTCCAGTTCTCGCAGGCGAGCTTTCCGCGGTTGATCAGCCCGGCCGTGCGAGCGCCCTCAATCTGCACGTGTGACATCGGGTACACGTAGGACGTGCGCCCGTAGATGCCGAGGTCGAAGCCCTTGATCCGGAGGTTGCGGACCTGGGCGGGGCCGTTCTCGACGCCGGCAAGCGCCAGGCCGACGAGCCCCCGGCCGTCCTCGCTGACGATGTCCACTTCGCCAAGGTAGCCGCTGTTGGAGGCGTTGTACTGCACGCCGATGGCGCCGGCGTTGTTGCTGCCGATGTTGATCGTCAGGTTGCGGATGACCTTGTCGAAGGTGGTGTTGGTGCAGTCGCCGGTGTTGAGCACCACCTGCTTGTCGATGGCGCCGGGCCATTTGTCGTCGCCTTTGGGCGGGAAGCTGTAGACCGCCTCGGGCCAGGTGCCGTCCTTGAGGCGGATGATCGTTTCCGTTCGGCTCTCACCGATGATATGCGGCCCGTGGCTGTGCGAGGCCGGGGACCGGGACCGGTCGATCTTCATGCAGAGCGACCCGGAAACCAGGTACGTCCCCTTGGGGAAGTACAGGTAGTACTTCCTCTGCTGGTTGCCCCGCTGCTGCAGGATCCATTTCTGGATCTTCTCGGTGCAATCGGTCTTGCCGGTGTTGTCAAGCCCGCCGTCTGCCACCACGTTGAACATGCCGGACCTGGGCGGAAACACGATGGTCTCGGCCCCCGCCGCACGGGCAAGACCCAAGCCCACGGAAACCGCCGCAAGCAGCGCCGCGCCTGCTGTCAGTGCTCTCATCTTCATCCTTCTTCTCCTGCCGAGCCGTCCCGGGCGGCAATCCTTCGGGAGACGAGCCCGTAGACATCCCACCGGGAGCGCCTGCCGCCCCGGCCGGCAGGTTCATTGAGCATCCACGCGTCCCCAGGATGGCCGCCCGATCGGCGTGCAGGCGCGAGCCTTCGGGGCCCCCGCTTGCGCCTGGCAGTCAGAACCGCTTGTCGCCCCACGGGGTGAACTCCCCGCCCAGCTCCCAGGGCGCCCAGTGGTCGAACTGCTCGGCGCTGCGGTCGGGCGAGTCGCTCCAGTTGTGCCCGGCGGAGTACTCCGGACGGGCCGCAATCCAGTGCTCCTCGTACGTCCAGTCCGCCTCATACGGCACGTCGAACATCTTCGCGAACCCTATCGCCTCCGCGTGCCCGTCGCAGAAGGAGTAGAACGCCCGGTACCCGACGTGGCGATGTGCGTCCGGGTGGGTGTAGTTCCAGATGCCCGTGTGAGAGGCCTTCGACGCGTTGTTCGGGGCGATCAGAATCGTCCAGTCGGGCGAGACGACGTTGTCGATGCGGTAATGGTCGCCGGTGAACCTCTCGGCCCCGCGCGCGATGTAGGCGTTGATGCCGTAGCTGACGGGCGCCAGGTCCGGGTCCTTGGGGGGGTTCGTGTCGGCGGGGTCGACGAACACGGCGAAGCCGGGGATGTACCGCCCGTCCAGCAGCGTCTCGTACCAGAGGATGCCGCGGGTGTGCTCCCAGGGGTGGAGATCGAGCGGGCAGGTGCGTCCCGCGGGTCGCGGCCAGCCGGTGGCGCAGGTCGTGAGGTAGCCGTCGCAGTCGTTGGCGTAGAGCAGGTCGCCCATGCCGATCGCGCGGATGCTGCTGGCGCAGACGGCGTCGCGGGCCAGGTCGCGCGCCCGCTCCAGCGACGGCATCAGGATCGTCACCAGCAGCGCGATGATCGCGATGACGACCAGCAGTTCGATGAGGGTAAAGCCCTGCCCAATTGGCGCACGGGTCCGCCCGAGCGGCCGGCCGGCCGCTGCGGATGCCGGCGCGCACCGATGCCCGACGGGCCCAAGGCCCGCCCGTGTGAGGGCGGCGCCGGTTGTGCCGGGGTCGATCACCACCACATCTCCGTGTCGTGGTAGAGGTAGCGATAGTCCAGGCCGGCGCCTCCGGTCCACTCGACGTGCCCGTCCACGTGCCCGCTGTGTGAGCCGCGCGGCAGCCCGCCCCCTTTGCCGTCGAGCACGACCCCGTCTTCCGACCCGTACAGGTGGTTGCTGCCCCAGCGTTCACTGTCGCCCGTGACGAAGCTGTTGCTGCCGGCCGGATAGATGCGGTTGAGGTCCGCGACGATGAACGAGTAGTACGGCTCGTCCGAGATCCGCCTGGCGAAAAGCAGCTCCTCGTCGTAGGCCGGCATGTTGACCGGGGTGACCCACTTCAGCTCTTTCCCGCCGGTCCAGTAGTAGCCCACCACCGACCAGTCGTCGTTCCAGTAGAACAGCCAGTCCATGTTCCAGGCCTGGTTGGTGGGGCTGTAGAAGTCGTCGCGCCGGAGGCCGTAGTCCCACATCAGCCGGTCGCGCCACTCGCGCGACCACCAGTAGGGCGTCTGCTGGCCGGCGGGGCTGAAGGTCGGCAGCACGCCGTGCTGCGCGGCGCTGATCGCCAGCCCCACCTGCGTCAGGGAGCGGACCTGGGTGGCGCATACGGTTTCCCGGGCGAGCACGCGGGCCCGCTGCAAGCTCGGCGAGAAGATCGTCAGCAGGATCGCCAGAATCGCGATCACGACCAGCAGCTCGATCAAGGTGAACGCGGCGCGATCGCCTTGATGAGTCCTGAGCCCGTCGAAGGGCTCGATGAGGGTGAAGGCGCGATGTCTGCCGCTGCGCATCGTTCCGTCCGCCTGCCAGAAGGGCCGGGGCGGACTTGTTCCGCACCGGCCCTCTCTTTCGTCTTCATGTCGTCGCGTCGGGCAAGCTCCGGCAG
>CAZMDT010000272.1:0-4731 GCA_964564965.1 uncultured Planctomycetaceae bacterium
GGATACAACGTCGCCAGGCCGTTCACGCCGTGCAGGCCCAGGATCACCACCAGCCCCAGCCAGAACAGCCGGTTGCGGGCAATCGGCGGGCGGGCGTGCTCCGGGTCCTGGCGCATCAGCGTGGTGGCAAGGTCGGCGATGGGATACCGCAGGCGCTCACGCGTGGCCCACTGTCGGTGCACGATCAGGCTGAGGCAGATCACGCACACCGCCGTCAGGGCGATCACCGGCGTCCAGAACGACAGCGTCCGCCGCCAGGCGTACCAGGGAACGTTCGGGCGGACCGGCTTCACCAGCTCCCCCGTCGTCGGATCGCGCTCGTTGCCGAACACCCGCCACAGCGAGAACGGACGGTTCTGGGCCTTCTTCCCCTTGATGAACGTGTCCAGGGCGGCCTGGTCCTCCTTCAGCACCTTCTTGTCGGCGTCCCTGCGCCCGCGCGAGCCGATGGCCGGCAGCATGACCTCGGGAATGTAGTCGAGCACCTCCGCTCGCTTCCACCCCGCATCCTGCTGGTTGTACTGGATCGGCATCGCCACCGACGAGGCGAACGTCCGCATCAGCCCGCTGCCGGGGATGCTGCACGCCACGAGCATCATCATGACGATCAGCGCCAGCTCCGCCGGGCGGAGACGCGCCCGGAGCCCCGTCGCACGCTCCAGCAGGTACAGCAGCGGGTTGATCCCGATCACCACCGCGATCAGCAGCCCGAACACGCTGATCGGCAGGTGGTTGCCCACGAGGTAGGTGAGGCGCAGGACGGAGTCGTTGTAGTAGCCGGCGCCCGCGATGAGCACGGCGAGGACGAGCCCGAGGATCACTGCTCGTATGGACATCCACACACTCCGCGACGCCGTGCGGCCCGCCTCCGGGTGCCGCAGGCTTTCGAGAGGGGGGCATCTTAAGCGCGCCCCCACGATCAGTCAAAGCCAAATCGATGCCAACCCGCCCGCCGCGAGGCGCCGACAATTTGCTACGGGGCACCGCCGGCCGGTGATAGAATCATAACCGGCGCCCCGGGCGCTTCGCCCGGCGCCGAGGTGGATGGACATGGTCACGAAGACACTGGCACTGTTCGGAACGCTGGGGCCCTGGGAGGTCGCGCTGATCCTCCTGGCGATTCTCGTGCTGTTCGGGGGCCGGAAGCTCCCGGAGCTGGCGCGCGGCCTGGGGCGGGGAATGCGCGAGTTCCGCAACGAGCTCAAGGGCATCAAGAAGGACGCGGAGGGCGGCGACGACGACGCCGACAAGCTGCCCGGCGACAGCGACCCGCACCGCAAGGACCTGCCGAAGCCGCCGAAGGACCACGGCCCGGGCGAGGCCGGCTGAGGAGCCTACGCCGCCGGCTCCTTCCGCTTGCGCTCCACCAGCAGGTACGCCAGCAGCACCCCCAGCTCATACAGCAGCCACATCGGCACCGCCAGGAGCACCTGGTCCACCGGGCTGGGCGAGGTCATCAGCGCCGCCAGGATCAGCACGCCGACGATCACGTGCCGGCGGTAGTGGTTCAGCGTCTTCACCGTCACCAGCCCCATCTTCGCCAGCAGGAGCACCACGATCGGCGTCTGGAACGCCAGCCCGAACATCAGCATCAGGTGCGTGATGAACCGGATGTGGTCGCGAAGCATGATCACCGGGCGGACGCCCAGCCACTCGTTGAAGGCGATGAAGAACCGCATCAGCGGCGTCGACGCCACGAACAGGAAGAACGCCGCCCCGGCCACGAACAGCCCGGCGGAGAACGGCACGGCGACGGTGACATACCGCCGCTCCCGCCGATAGAGCCCGGCCGACACGAACATCCAGAACTGGTAGAAGATCCACGGCGAGGCAAGCACGAGGCCCGCCACGAGCGCCACGCCGAAGTAGGTCACGAAACCGGCGGTGACGCTGGGGATGGCGAGCCGGTCTTCCGCGGGCCCCTCCCGCATCCATAGGTTCACCGTGTGCTCGCCGGGGTCCGGCACCTCTACCGCGGCCACCGGCCCGTCGGCCGTCTGGCCCGACCAGCGCCAATCCGAGCCGCCGTCGAAGGCAATCCACCCGGCCGCCGACGCCCGGCCGTCCAGGCCCACGCGGCACGGCGCCTCCAGCAGGCCGCGGTTCGGGTGCCCGCGCACCCACACGCGGTACGTGCCGGGGCGGGCGAACCGCACGCGGTAACCCAGCCCCGGCCGGGATGGGACGCGCTCGCCCTCGGCGCCCTCGTCGCCCGGATCGAGCCTGACGCCCCCCTCGCCGCTGTGCCCGCCCGGGCGGGTGACGCGGCGCCAGCGCCCGCCGTCGGCCGTCTCGGTGTCGAATGCCTCCGCTTCGACCACCACGAGCCCCTTGGAGGCGTCGCTCTGGAGGCGGGGGGCGGCCTCCCTCGCCGCAGCGCCCCCGGCACGGGGGCTGGCGGGCGGGCCCTCGCCGGCCGGGCGGTACGCCGCGTCCGGCGACAGCACCAGCTTGTCCACCACGAAGCCTTCCCCCCGCATCGCCTCCGAGTAGGAGGCCTTGAGAACGCCGATGATGCGGTTGCCGGCCACCAGCGCCACCCCCATCGCCACCGCCAGGCCCAGCAGCGCGTAAATGACCCGGCGGCGCAGTTCCTCCAGATGCTCGCCCAGCGTCATTCGGGTGCTGTCGATCTGCTCGTTGTGGTCCGCCATCGCCGCCCGCGCACCCCCGTCCTGCCGCAGGGCGGGCAGTATAGCACACCCCAGCCGCCAAATACTCCAGATTTAGCCCGCGCCGTCCGATAAGTAACAGTGGAGGGCCGGTTCGGCGCGGCCCGGAAACGCAACGCCACGCGGCGCAAAGGGAACCCACGGCCATGGAAACCCGAACGCTCAGCCTCGCCAAGGGGGTACACCGCTACGTCTTCCGCTACAAGCCGGGGGCCGAAAGCCGCATCGTCGACGAGATCATGCGCCTCGCCGAGAGCGACGACACGAACCTCGACTGGCTGGACGCGGCGACACTAGGGTTCCAGGTGGCGCAGCACGCGGCGGCCGACTGCTGCGACGCCCTCGTCCCGGTGGACACCCCGAAGCCGTAGCACGGCGTGCCGCCACGCCACGGATGGCACATGCGCGCGCCCGGGCTCATTCATCGCTACCTCGATTACCTCGACGCCGAGCGGGCCTTCTCCGCGCACACGATCCGCTCCTACGCCGCCGACCTCCAGCAGTTCTGCCGGTTCCTCGCGGCCATGGCCTCGCCGGGGCCCCCGGCCGGCCGGTCGCCCGGCGAGCTGACCGCCGACGACCTCCCGGGCGCCGACGACCTGTCCCTGCCGGCCATTGGCGCGCGCCTGCCGGCCATCGCGCCGACCGACGTGCGGGCCTTCCTGGCGATGATGCGCAACAGCGGCTACAGCAAGCCGACGATCGCCCGCAAGCTGGCGACGCTGCGCAGCTTCTACAAGTACCTCGTGCGCTCGGGGCTGATCGAGGCCTCGCCGGTGAGCGTGATCCGCACGCCGCGGCTGGACAAGCGCCTGCCCAAGTGCCTCGACGTGGATCAGGTCGCCGCCATCCTCGAAGCGCCCGACACCACCACGCTCCTCGGCGCCCGCGACCGCGCCATCCTCGAAACCCTCTACTCCGCCGGCCTGCGGATCGGCGAGCTGGTCGCCCTCAACGTCGAGGACCTCGACGAGTTCGCCGAGGCCGTCCGCGTCCGCGGCAAGGGCCGGAAGGAACGCATCGCCCCGCTCGGGGCGATGGCGGTGGCGGCGATCGAGCATTACCTGTCGATGCGCGACGGGCCGAAGCGGGGACCCTTGTTCGTGAACGTGCGGTCGGGGCGGCTGTCGGCGCGGTCAGTGCGGCGGAAGCTCGACAAGTATCTGCCGCTGGCGGGCATCGGCGTGCACGTCAGCCCGCACGCCCTGCGGCACAGCTTCGCCACGCACATGCTCAATGCCGGCGCCGACCTGCGAAGCGTCCAGGAGATGCTCGGGCACAGCAGCCTGTCCACCACGCAGATCTACACGCACCTCACCACGCGCCGGCTCAAGGAAGTCTACGAGCGGGCGCACCCGCTGGCACAGAAGGCCTCCTAGCGCCGGGCCGGGGCACTGCTCCGGGGCCGAGCGCTCCTGGCCCTTTTGCCATGCGTCAGGCCCGGCGACGCGGTAGAATCCCCCGGACACCTTTGCCCCGGGAGACACGCCATGGACCAGACCACGGGCATGGAATCGTACCTGATCCGCCAGCAGAAGGAATGGACGGAAATCCTCACCGGCTTCGAGACGAAGAACAAGTACGCCATCTGTGACGAGACGGGGCAGGAGCTGTTCTTCGCAGCCGAGACGGGCGGGTCGGTCGCCGGGCGGCTGTTCCTGAAGTCCATGCGGGCGTGGACCATTCAGGTGATGGACCCGCAGGGGCAGGGCGTGCTGCAAGTGAAGCGCCCCTTCAAGTTCTACTTCCACCGGGCGGAAGTCCTCGACCCCGGGGGCAACCTGCTCGGGACGATCCAGCGGCGGTGGAGCTTTCTGCGGCGGATCTACAGCGTGCTCGGCCCCGGCGGCGAGGAGATGTTCCAGCTCTTCGGGCCCATCCTGCACCCCTGGACGTTCCGAATCCGCCGCCAGGGCCGGGACATCGGCAAGATCACGAAGAAGTGGTCCGGGCTGGCCAAGGAGGCGTTCACGAAGGCGGACAACTTCGCCGCGACGTTCCCCGCCGACCTCGACACCCCGTCGAAGAGCGTCCTCCTCGGGGCCGTCTTCCTCATCGA
>CAZMDT010000273.1:0-4706 GCA_964564965.1 uncultured Planctomycetaceae bacterium
ACTACGTCGCGCCGCAAGTGCAACGCGAAGTCCGCGCCGTCGGCATCAGCCGCGGGGGGGTCGACTTCGAGGCCATGGACGGGCGGCCCTCGCAGATCTTCATCCTGACGCTCTCGCCGAAGAGCAAGCCCGCGCCCCACGTGCAGTTCATGTCCACGATCAGCCAGGTCCTCAACCGCGAAGGCCGCTGGCGCCTCCTCGACTGCCGGACCGCCGAGGAGGTCCACCGCGTGTTCGCCGCGCCGGTGGCCCCGGCGCCGGCGAAACGCCCGCGCCGCCCCGCCCGCGCGCCCGCCGTGACGTTCTCCCTGAAGGACTACCTGAGCCCCGCCCTGCTCCAGCCGCACCTGCGCGCCACCACGAAGGAGGCGCTGATCCGCGAGCTGATCAGCCTGCTGGACGCCACCGGGCGGCTCGAAGACCCCGAGGGCACCGCCCGCGCCGTGCTCGACCGGGAGGCCCAGATGTCCACCGGCATGGACCAGGGGCTGGCGATTCCGCACGGGCGGACCAATGCCGTCTCCGAGCTGGTCTGCGCCGTCGGGGTGAAGCGCGAGGGGATCGAGTTCGGCTCGCTCGACGGCAAGCCGACCCGAATCGTCGTGCTGGTGATCACGCCGGAGGCCGGCAGCGACCCGTACCTCCAGTTCGTGGGCTCGCTGATGGCCGCGCTCGACGCGGAAGGGCGCCAGCGCGTCCTCGCCGCCGACACGCCGCAGCAGCTCTACGACGCGCTGACGCGCGACGTCGCGCGGTGAGGCGCCGGCGCTACGGCGCCGGCCAGTTCTCCGCACGCGCGCTCGTGATCCGCCACACCCCCGCGTCCCCCTCACCGACCTTGGCCCATTCGATCGTCCACTGGATCGGCACGATCGTGCCCGACATCTCCGAGCCCCCCAGCTCCACGTGCGTCGCCACGGACATCGTCGCCTGCCCGTCCTCGAGGGTAACGCGCATGCCGCGCAGGGTGATGGCCTTCGGGCGGTACTGGTCCAGCAGGCTGCGGCCGCGGGCGAGAGCGGATTCGCGGTTGCCGTAGATCCCGGCGAACCCCTCGTCGAGGCAATCGGCGAGGCGGTCGAGGCTGCCGGCCTCGATGTCGCGTGCGATGCCCCGGGAGATGCCGATGATCTGCTCGCGGTCGGTGACGACGAGCCGCTCCAGGGCGAAGGCAAGCCCGGCCAGCGCCACGGGGACAAGCATGGCGAGCTTGAGCTTCGGCTGGCGGCGGCTGTGCCACATCACCACGAGAACGATCTCCGAAATCCCCAGCGCGACGTACAGGTACAGCGGGTCCTCGAAGAGTGTTCTCTCCAGGGCGTTCATGGCGGCTCATTATAGCCTCGCCGGCGGCCGCGTGCTTCGGGTAAAGCTCCGGGCGCCGCCGGGGCGATAAGGATGCAGAACACCATGGCTGCGAAGCGCCACTCCGAGCGGCTCCTGCGCATCTCCGCGGCGGCATCCGCCGCCGGCGTCAGCCGGCAGACCGTCGAGTACTACATCATGCTCGGGCTCCTCAAGCCGGTCCGCCGGGCCGGCAAGCGGGCGCGGTATTTCGACGACGCACTGGTGCGGCGGATCCGCCTGATCCGGCAGATGAACCAGTCGGGCTACACGCTGCGGGACATTCGGGAGACGTACCTGAAGCGGCACTGAGCCCGCGCGCGCCTCGCGGTGCGCCGGCCCCGCCCGCCCGTTGCACACTTCCGTCGGCGCCATACAATGGCCCACGCATGGCCAGATCGTTCGTCAAGATTTCCCTGGCGACCAAGCTGCGTGTCGTCTACGGCGCGGCGGTGCTGGTCGTCATCGCCGCGGCGCTGGTGATTCCGTGGTACTTCATGGAGCTGCTGGCGGAGCGCGGCGTGGAGGGCCCGGCCGCCCTCGCCGCCGACCTGCGACTCCAGGAGTACGTGCGACAGCACGTGCGGGGGCACACGGCCGCCGCCGATGACGCCAACAGCGAGGTCGTGGCGTATTACGCTGCCGCGGGCGACGCCGACCAGCGCCGCGGGCCGTCGTTCGTCCTGCTCACGGCCCCGCCGGGGGGAACGCTCGATTCGCCGGCACAGCGGGCGCGGGAGGCCTTCGAGCGGTCGCAGCGGCAGGACCTGGCCGTCATCGCGGCGGAGGACAAGCAGGGGCGGCGGGTGTACCGCTGCTTCCGCCCGGTGCGCATCGAGGCGACCTGCGCCGAGTGCCACAGGAAGTCGGCCCCGGAACTGCCCGCGCAGGCGGGGCAGCTTGTCGGCATGATCGACGTCACCGTGCCCGCCGCCGCCGCTTCCGGGTCGCTCATCTGGTGGACGCGCGGCGCGTTCATCATCGGTGCCGCCCTGGCGGCCATGCTCGCCTTCTTTCTGTTCGTCATCATCACGCAGCGGCTGATCCTGCGTCCGGTGCGCCGGCTGCGCGACATGGCCGACACGGTGGCCGAGGGCGACCTCACCGTGCGGAGCACGATCCGCACGGGCGATGAGCTGGAGCGCCTGGGGGGCAGCTTTAACGAGATGCTTGAGGCCATCGCCGACCAGCACAACAAGCTGCGGGCCGCCAACCGCGCGCTCGACCTGAAGCTCAACGAGCTGGCCGAGGTCAACGTCACGCTCTACCAGGCCAACCAGGTCAAGAGCGAGTTCCTGACGAACGTGTCGCACGAGCTGCGAACGCCGCTCAACAGCATCATCGGCTTCGCCGACCTGCTCGCCGAATCCGACGAGGATCGCATCCGGCGCTACGGGCGGAACATCAGCGGCGCCGCCAAGAGCCTCCTCGGCATGATCAACGACCTGCTCGACCTCGCCAAGATCGAGGCCGGCAAGGCGGAGGTGCGGATCGACAAGGTTTCGGTGACCGACACGTGCCAGGGCCTGGTGACGCTGATGAAGCCGATGGCCGACAAGCAGCAGCTCACGCTGCACCTGGCGTTGCCCGAGGGCGTGCCGCTGATCCGGACCGACCCCGGCAAGCTCCAGCAGATTCTTTACAACCTGCTGTCGAACGCCATCAAGTTCACGCCCCCGGGCGGAGAGGTGACCGTGGCGGCGGGGGTCCAGACGCGGCAGCGCGGGGGCGAGGCGGTGGAGGAGGTCGCCGTGAGCGTCACGGACACCGGCCCGGGCCTGGGCGAGGCGGACCAGGAGCGGATCTTCGAGAAGTTCTACCAGGTGGACCGGACGCTGACGAAGGAATCGGGCGGCACGGGGCTCGGGCTGGCGATCGCGAGGGAGCTGACGAACCTGCTGGGCGGGCGCCTGACACTGCGGAGCGAGCCGGGGCACGGGTCGACGTTCGCGGTGCACCTGCCGGTGGCGGGCCCGCCGCAGTCGCGCCACCCCGGTCCGCCCCTCGCGGAGGCCGGCCAGGGCGCCGGCATCTGACCGCCCCCGGCCCGTGGCGCCGGGCCGATCAGTACCACACCATCAGGATCAGGTTCGGCTCCGGGCGCTTGCCCTCCAGGGTGCCGATCACGTGCCCGACGTGCTTGATCTCGATCTCGTTGGCATCGAGCCACTCGTTGACGCTCTGCTCCAGGTGCTCCAGCGGCGCCACCGCCAGCTTCGAGCGGAAGAGCCGGCAACGCGTCGCCCCCTGCCCGCTGACGTTCAGCGGGCGCTTGTACTCCTCCCTCCTGACGGCGGCGCCGGCGGCCGCCCCGAAGGCCCGCAACGCCGTCGCGCCGCTCGCGCCCGTCGCCACGAGGCTGATCGGCTCGTCCTCGTCCTCGCGCGGCTGGGGCGCCTGCTGCGGCTCCAACGAGATCGGCTCATCGTCGGAGATGCGTTCCTGGTTGGGCATCGCTCTGCTCCTGACCGCGATTTGGCGAATCTTGCCGCGCAACGGCCCCGGCGCTATGCTAGTATACGTCTCCCGCCGCGCCGGTCAAGCGGGGACGGTCAGGCCGCCGAGCGGCCGTTGGGATTGCAGTCGATGGTTGGTTCGACGACCGCCAGGCTCGTGAATCACGCCTCCCCACGGGCCTCGGCGCACCACAGCCAGGCTCGAAGGCACATGCAGACGGACAAGCTTCTGATTCTCGTGGTGTTCCTGCTCGCCGTCGGCGGGGTCGTGGCGTACCACCTGGTCGGCGGCGCCGCCGACACGCAGCCGCTGCCGCCCGTGGAGCGGCATCCGCTGATCCCCACGGCCGCGCGGGAGTTTCTGGGCATCTCGCTGCAGCTCGGCAGCGGATGGGACGGGCACCCCTACGAGACGTACATCAACGAAATCGCCGCCGGCGGGGCCAACACCGTGCACTTCGTCATCTGGGGCTACCAGGAGAACGGCGAGTCGACGAGCATCTTCGTGGACGTGCGCAAGGCGCCGTCGGACCGCCGGCTGAAGGAGCTGATCCGCTACGCCCGCGCGGGCGACGCGAAGACCGGGCGGCGCCCGCTCAAGGTCATCCTCATGCCCATCGTCCTCCTGGAGAACCCCAAGGGCAACGAATGGCGGGGCACCATCGCCCCCCGGAGCTGGGACGACTGGTGGGAGGACTACAGCCAGTACCTCCTCCACTACGCCCGCATCGCCCAGGAGACCGGCGTCGAGGTGTTCATGGTCGGTTCGGAGCTGGTCAGCACCGAATCGCAGACGGAGCGATGGACGGAGCTGATCGCCAAGGTGCGGTCGGCCTACAAGGGGCGCCTCTGCTACTCCGCCAACTGGGACCACTACGACAAGGTGCGCATCTGGCACCTGGTGGA
>CAZMDT010000274.1:0-4682 GCA_964564965.1 uncultured Planctomycetaceae bacterium
GCACGGGCACGCCAGCCCGTGTGCCATGCAGGAGACGCCTTGGCCGACGCCGTCAAGACCCGTTTCGCCCCCTCGCCGACGGGGTACCTGCACGTCGGGGGGGCGCGGACCGCCCTGTTCAACTACCTGCTCGCCCGCCGCCGCGGCGGGACGTTCCTGCTCCGCATCGAGGACACCGACCGCGCCCGCCACGACGAGCCCGCCGTCGCCCGGATCATCGACGACCTGCGGTGGCTGGGCATCGAGTGGGACGAGGGCGTGGACCTTGACGCCGACGGGCGCGTCATCGACCGCGGCCCCAACGGGCCGTACCGCCAGAGCGAGCGGCTCGGCATCTACGCCGAGCACATCGAGGGGCTGCTGGCCGCGGGCAGCGCGTACTACGCCTTCGAGGCGGCTGAGCAACTGGAGGCCATGCGCAAGGCCGCCGAGGCCGAGAAGCGCAACTTCGTCTATCCTCGCCCATGCCCGCTGCCGTCCCCCGCCGACGCCGAGCATGCCCGCGCCGCCGGCCGGCCGGTGGTCGTCCGCTTCCTCGTGCCCGGCCGCGACGTCACTATCCGCGACGACGCCTTCGGCGAGGTCACCATGCCCGCCGGGCAGCAGGACGACTTCATCATCCGGAAGGCGGACGGCTGGCCGACGTACCACCTGGCGAACGTCGTGGACGACGCCCTGATGGGCGTGACGTACGTGATGCGCGGGCAGGAGTTCCTGGGGCAGACGTGGCGTCACGTGCTGCTGCGCGAGGCCCTGGGCCTGCCCGAGCCGGGCTACTGCCATCTGCCGCTGATCCTCGACATGCAGGGGCGCAAGCTTTCCAAGCGCGACGGCGACGTGGACGTGCACAGCTTCCGCGTTCACGGCTATCTGCCCGAGGCGCTGGTCAACTTCATCGCGCTGGTCGGTTGGAAGAGCGGCGACCGCGAGAAGTACACCCTCGAGGAGCTGGTGGAGGCGTTCAGCCCCGCCGGGCTGGGCAAGGCCAACGCGAAGTTCGACCGGGACAAGCTTCTGGCGTTCAACACGGACGCCTCGGCCGCCGCCGGGGAGGGGCGCCTGATCGTGGCGTTCCGCGATTACCTGTCGCTGAATCCCGACGTGCCGTTCCCGGCGGACGATGGGCTGCTCCGGCGGCTGCTGCGGGTGAACGCGGGGTTCCGGACGTTCGCGGACATCGTGGGGAAGTGCGGGGCGCTGTTCGGCCCGGACGAGGGGTACGCCTTCGACCCGAAGGCGGTCACGAGGGTGCTGGAGAAGGGCGACGGCGCCGGCTACGCCGTGCTGGCGGACCTCCGCGAGCGCCTCGCCGCGGCGGAGTGGACGCCCGAGGCGCTGGAAGGGCTCCTGAAGGACTACGCCGAGGCGAACGGCCTGGGCATGGGCAAGGTTGCCCAGCCGATCCGCGTGGCCGTCACGGGCACGACGATCAGCCCCGGCATCGGCGACACGCTCGCCCTGCTCGGCCGCGAGAAGACGCTGGCCCGCATCGACCGCTGTCTGCGCGAGGGCCGGGCGGAGTGAGCGGCCCGGGGGACGGGTTTGCCCGCCGGGCGCCGTGGCGAGGCCGGGGGGATCACTTGACCGCGGTGGCGGTGATGCGCCCGCGGATGTTGTCGAGGATGTTCATGTAGTTGATGTACGCGTCGTAGGGTGACTCGTACGGGTTGAAGTACTTGTGCACGTCGCCGTCGGCGAACCACTTGGTGCACATGTAGTAGAAGTGGTCGGAGGTCTGGAGCTTCCGCCAGTCGTCGATCAGGCGCTCGTCCTCCGTCGCCGTCACGTCGTCGGCCAGGGCGTACACGTCGTGCAGGGCGTTGGCCTGCATGCTGTTGCCGAGCCAGGCGGAGATGTCGCGTTCGGTGTCGGCCCAGGAGATCATGTTGGGCACGTCCACTTCGCCGGCCGAGGGATAGCGGTCCACCGCCTGCGAGACCGTGAGGAAGTCGTTCTTCCCCCCGGCCATCACCTGCCCCGGCAAGTGGCGGAGGAACTCGAAGATGCCGGTGTCGTGCCACTGGTGCTCGCCGAAGGTCTCGTAGTCCATGAAGAGGTCGCAGACGTAGCCGTTGCCGTTGATCTGGTCGACCCATTGGGCGAACTTCTCGGTCGTCAGCGGCCACTCCTGCCACCCGCGGTTGCCGAACCGGAACGCGATGTCGTCGGACAGGCGGTAGTTCTTCATCAGCATCCGCAGGTTGCCGCAGTTGGGGGGATTGTAGATGAAGTTCGGGCTGCGGTAGCCGAGGATGTGATCGGCGCCCTCGGTGAGGATCGCGTCGAAGCCCATGTCCTCGACGACCTTGGCGACGTCGTTGTTGTAGGTCAGCTCGGTGTTGCGGAACACCCGGGGCCGGGCGCCGAACAACTCCGCCATCAGGCGGCCGTGCTGCTCGGTCTGCGCGATGAACTCGTCGCGGTTGTAGAGGAAGGCGAGGCTGTGGTAGTAGGTTTCGGCGGTGAACTCGACGGCACCGGTGGCGGCGAGGGCTTGGAACAGGTCGATGACGTCGGGCGCCCAGCGCTGGAGCTGCTCGATGACCGTGCCCGTCAGCGAGTAGGTGACGCGGAAGCGCCCCTCGTGGGTCTCCACGAGTTCGGCCATCAGCCGCGTGGCCGGGCGGTAGCACTTGTCGGCGACCTTCCGGAGGACCTCTTCGTTCCTCCAGTCGTCGAAGTAGTTCGTGTCGCTGTCGAAGATGCTGTACCGCCGCAGCCGGAACGGCTGGTGCACCTGAAAATAGAACACCACGGAAGCCATGGGTCTATCAGACTGAAACGCCGCGCCTCAATCAAGGCCCAATCGCGGGCGGGCGCTGAATCCCTGTTAAGACACGGCCGCACGCCGGCGTCGCTTGATTCCGCCCCGGCCGGCCGGTACGCTGCCGCGACGCGTGCGGCTCGCCTCAACGGCGGCGGTCGGCAACGAGGGCGAACAGATCATGGACGTGGTCGGCATCGGGCTCAGCGTGCTGGACCTGCTGGTGCGCATCGACCACGTCCCGGACTTCGAGTCGGCCGTGGCGGTCTCGCAGTCCAGCATTCAGGGCGGCGGCCCGGTGGCCACGGCGCTCGTGACGGTGGCCCGCCTCGGCGGCAGCGCCGGATACGTCGGCAAGGTCGGCCGGGACCTCAACAGCCGGCTCATGCTCGACCTGCTCCGCCGGGACGGCGTGGACACCAGCCGGGTTGTCGTCGACCCCGCGTCCACCGCGGGCTTCTCCATCGTGCTGGTGGAGGAGGCGACCGGGCGAAGGGGGTTCATCGGCTGCGGGCGGAAGGGCATGCAGTTGCGCGCCGAGGAGCTGAGCCGGGAATACGTCACGTCGGGGCGGTACCTGCATCTGGACAGCCTGTCGGAGGAGGCGGGCCTGCTGGCGGCGCGGTGGATGCGCGAGGCCGGGGGGAAGGTCGTGCTGGACGCCGCGGCCACGCGGGCCTGGCGGCTGCCTGCGGAGCGGCTCGCCCGGCTGGAGCACGTGGACGTGCTGATCGCGGCGAGGAGCTTCGCCCGGGCCGCCACCGGCGAGGACGATCCGCCGGGGGCCGCCCGCGCGCTGCTGGGTCTGGGGCCGGAGATCGTCGCCGTCACCGGCGGCGAGGAGGGGAGCTGGGGCGCCACGGCGGGCGAGGCGCACCACGCGCCCGCCTTCGCGGTGGACGTGGTCGACACGACCGGCGCGGGGGATGTCTACCACGGCGCGTTCATCTACGGGCTTTTGCAGGGGTGGCACCTGGCGGAGACGCTTCGCTTCTCCAACGCCGTGGCGGCCATCAAGTGCACGCGGCTCGGGGGGCGGGCCGGCATCCCCACGCGGCCTCAGGTGGAGTCGTTCCTGGCGGAGCGATGAGCCGGCGCAGGCGTCCCGCCCGTGGCGGCGCTACGCCGCCGAGGCCACGAGCGATTCGTAGATCGCCTTGAGCTGCGCGGCGCTGTCGTGCCAGGAGAACTTCCGCAGCTCGATCTGCCCGTGCTGCTTGAGCGCTTTCTGGAGCGGCGGGTGCATCAGCACGGCGAGGATCTTGTTCGCCATCTCGTCGATGTCCCAGAAGTCCACCTTCAGGGCGTGCGTGAGCACTTCCGACACGCCGGACTGCCTGGAGATGATGACGGGGACGTTGTGGCTGAGGGCCTCGAGGGGGGCGATGCCGAACGGCTCCGACACGCTCGGCATGACGTACAGGTCCGCCATCTGGAAGATGCGGTCCACGTCCGCCCCGCGCAGGAAGCCGGTGAACGTCACGTAGCGTCCCAGCTTGAGGTCGGCGGCCTCGCGGATGCACTGCGTGATCATGTCCCCGCTTCCGGCCATCACGAAACGGACGTTCTTGAACTTCTCCACGACCTTCTTGGCGGCGCGGAGGAAGTATTCGGGCCCCTTCTGCATGGTGACGCGCCCGAGGAACAGGACGATCTTCTCGGTCTGCTTGATGGGCGGCATGGCATGCCCGCAACCGCGTTTCGTCAAGCCCTCGTGTCTGCCTGCAGGATCGTCGGCTTCAAGATGACGCTCGCGAAGCTGGCAGTCTTCATTCTGGCGGATGGCTTCGATGCCGATCCGAACGACAAGTCCCCGCTGGTCGCATTCACGAAAGGAGAACCCCGAAGAGTGGATAGCTACGTCCGAAACGAGACGGGCGTGGCGGACATTCGCCCGAGGCCCCACTGGGAGCCCGGG
>CAZMDT010000275.1:0-4676 GCA_964564965.1 uncultured Planctomycetaceae bacterium
TGCGCGCCGAAGTCGAACGCCTCGTACCGCGCCATCGCCGCGGCTATGGACGACGTGAAGAACCAGCGCACGCTGCCCGTGCCCAGGCACCTCCGCAACGCCCCCCACCCGGGGATGAAGGAGCAGTACGGCTACAGCGAGGGCTACCGGTACAGCCACGACTTCCCCGGCGGCGTCAGCCCGGACCAGGACTACCTCGGCGTCGATAAGACCTACTACACGCCCACCGGCCGAGGGTACGAGAGGTACATCGCCAAGTACCTCCACTGGGCGCGGCAGCTTCGGGGTTCAAAGGAACCGCAGGGCGGGCAGCAGGCAGGCGGGCCTGGCCGCCGAGGCCCCGACGAAGCCGCAACCAACAAGGAAGAGCGACGATGAGAAGCGAAAGCGAGCGAAGCGGCAGGCCTCCGAGCCGGCGCGACGTGCTGCGCGGCGGCCTGGGGGTTCTGGCCGGGGCGAGCGTCATCGGGCGCCTGGGCGACCTGGCGGCAGCGGACGTGCCCGCGGCGTCGGCCGCGCCGCCACCGGCCCCCCCGCGGCCGAACATCATCCTCGCCATGACCGACGACCAGGGCTGGGCTCAGACCGGCTACGCCTCCGAAGGCCTGCTCCACACGCCGACGCTCGACGATATGGCGGCGAAGGGCCTGCGGTTCGACCGCTTCTACGCGGCCCACCCGGTCTGCTCGCCGACGCGCGCCTCCTGCCTGACGGGCCGGCATCCCAATCGTTGCCGCTGCTTCTCCTGGAGCTACGACCTGCCTGTCGAGGAGCTGTCTCTGGCCAAGGTGCTCAAGCAGGCCGGCTACACTACGGGGCACTTCGGCAAGTGGCATCTCGGCGGCATCCCGACGACCGGCGGCAAGGCGACCAACCGCGGCCACTGGCAGCACGCGAAGCCCCCCCATCCGGGCAACCACGGGTTCGAGGAGTGGTTCAGCTACTGGAACTTCTTCGACGTTGATCCGCCGGGCTTCTACCACAACGGCGAGGCCGTCGGGCCGCTGAAGGGGGAGGGGTCGATCATCACGGTGGACCGGGCGATTCCGTGGATTCGGGCGGCCGCCGGGGCGGGCAAGCCGTTCTTCGCGGTGGTGTGGTTCGGGAACCCGCACGCGCCGCACAAGGCCGTGGCCGAGGACAGGCGGCACTACGCCAAGCTGCCCGAGAAGCTTCAGCACTACTACGGCGAGATCAGCGGGGTGGACCGCGCGATGGGCAAGCTGCGGGCGTCGCTGCGCGAGGCCGGCGTGGCCGATAGCACGATGCTCTGGTTCACCAGCGACAACGGCTGCCGCGACGGGCTCACCGGCGGCCTCCGCGGACGCAAGAGCCAGCTCTGGGAGGGTGGCGTCCGCGTGCCGGGCATCCTCGAATGGCCCGCGCGCGTCAGGAAGCCCGCGCGCTCGGCCGTGCCGTGCAGCACCATGGATTACTTCCCGACGACCCTCGACCTGCTCGCCCTCAGGCCGGACGGGCTCATCGAGCCCATCGACGGCGTCAGCCTGATGCCGCTGATCGACGGCAGGATGGCGGAGCGTCCGCGGCCGATCCCGTTTGAATGGCGCGCGGGCAGGAACGCCGCCCCGACCTGGGCCACGCTGACCGGCAACCGCTTCAAGCTCCACCGGCAGGGCGGGAAGGTCGAGCTGTACGACCTGCCGGCCGACCCCGGCGAGAAGACGAACGTCGCCGCCGGGAACCCGAAGGTCGTGGCCGAGATGACGGCCGAGATGAATGCCTGGCAGAAGTCGGTGACCGCCAGCCTCGCCGGCAAGGACTATGCGAAGGGCTGACGCGCGCCCTGCCCGGGAAGAGGCAAGCCATCATTTGACGATCCGGAACGGCCTGTCGGACTCATCGGGCGCGTGGCCGAAGTAGCCGCGGACCTCGATCAGGCAGTTGTCGGAGGGCGTCTCGGGCACCTTCCAGGGGTAGCGGCCCCAATGTTCGCTGGTGGTGTCGAGGCTGAACACGAACGTCTTCCACCTCTGGCCCCCGTCGGTGGACAGCGAGATCGTCACGTCGTCGATGTTCACCGTCCGGAAGCGGATGACGTGCGTGGCGCCCGCCTTCAGCGTCTCGCCGCCGTTGGGCGACAGCACGGTGATCGAGTCGGCGGCGCCCCCGGCCGGCGCGGTCGTGGCGGGCCCCGTCGTGGCGGGCCCCGTCGCCGCCGCCGGCGCGGGCTCCTCCTCCGGCGGGATGAACAGGTCCGGCTCGGCGTCCTCGCCGGTGTTGAACGTCACGCGCACGGCCTGCGCCTCGGGCGTGCCGATCCGCCAGAGGTAGATCTCCCTTCGGCCGGACTGCTGCGGCCCGCCGAAGATCACCCCGCCGAACGCCAGCCACTCGCCGTCGTTGCTCACGCGTTCCCCGTGGATGTAGTAGCGGCTTTTGGTGTGCCCGCCGAGGCCGACGAAATGCCGCGAAGGCGACACGCGCCCGGTCTTCGCGTCGAAGTCGGCCCGCAGCACGGGCCGGCTGCTCGTCCGCGCCGTCAGGACCAGGTAGCTGCCGTCCGGCGACCAGGCGGGCCCGCAGTCGCCGCGCAGCATCGAGGCGTTGGCGATATACCGCCCGCCGGTCAGGTCGGCGATCTCCGTGGCGTGCCCCGGCTCGCGGCGGAAGATGAGCAGGTGCCGCCCGTCGGGGTGCAGCTCGGCCGCCTGCGAAACCTGCCGCCCGTTCCACGGCTTCTTGCGGGCGTCGTAGATGACGGCCGTCTTGCCCGAGCCGAGGTCGCGCCGCAGCACGCGGTAGCCGTCGTCGGCAATGCAGGTGACGGCCTGGCCGTCGCGGGTCCAGCTCGCCGTGTGGGCGCCGGCGATGAGGCGCCGCGCCCCGGCGAGCCCGGGGCCCATCTGCCACACGCCGTCGTCCTCGCGGACGAACAGCACCTGCCGCCCGTCCGGCGACCACCGCGGGCCGGTGCAGCGCCCCGTCGGCGCCGGCAGCGCCAGCGCCCGGAAGTCGGGCGCCTCCGAAACGTACAGCCGCCCGTCGCTCGTCCACAGCAGCCGGGCGCCCGGGAGCCGCCCGCCCAGGGCCTTCAGCGCCGCCGCCTCCGCCGCCGTCGGCCGCAGCGCATCGCCCGCGCGGGCCGGCGCCGCCCACGCGGCGGCAACAAGCGCCGCGAGCACGGCCCGCCTCAGGCGGCGAGGCGTTCGTGATGGCATGGCGAGGCGTCTCCTGGTCGGCCCGGGGGGGCGGCACCATTGTACCATGGCGCCGGACGGGCGCTTTTGCCTTGCCCGTTCGTCGGGCAGTGACTACCAATAGAGATATGCAATGAAGCCGCACCTTCGCAAGCGAATGAGGGAGAGGCTGGCGGCGATGCCGCCGTCTGTGTCGGCCGACAAGAGCCGCCGCGCGTGCGAGATGCTGATCGCCCTGCCGGAGTTCCGACAGGCACGGACGGTGATGGGGTACCTGCCGATTCCGCACGAGGTGGACCTCGCGCCGGTGGCGCTGGCGGCGTGGCAGGACCAGAAGACGTTCCTGGCCCCGAAGGTCAACTGGGAGCAGCGGCACATGATCGCGGTGGAATGCCGCTCGCTCGACGATGAGTTCACCATCGAGCATCGTGGCATCCGCGAGCCGGCGGACGGCGACCCCTGGCCGGAGGGGCAGATCGACCTCATCATCGTGCCGGCGCTGGCGTACGACCGGCGCGGGCACCGGCTCGGGCGCGGCGGGGGGTTCTACGACCGCTTCCTCGCCCGCCCGGGGCTCAACGCCGTCGCCTGCGGGCTCGGCTTCGACGAGCAGCTCGTGGACCGCGTGCCCGTCCGCCGGCACGACCACCCGCTCGACATGCTCGTGACCGACCGCGAAGTCCTAACGTTCGTTCAACGGCCCCGCCGATACGCACCACGGAGGGCGCCGGAACACCCACGGAAGAGGCAGCCATGACACGCAAGCAGCGACGCGTCCTGGGGTGGATCATTCTGGCCGGGGCGGTGGCGGTTGTCGTCGCCCTGGTGGTCACGCAGACCGGCACGGACGGGCAGACAGCGCCGCCGTCCGAAGGCAAGCTCGCCGGGACGACCCAGCCCGCCCCGACGCCGGTGGTCGTCGTCGACCCGAACGACAGTCTCGGCGCCGAGCCCGCCCCGCAGCTGCCCCGGCCCGGGCCCGCGGTCGCCGCGAGCAAGGCGGCGGCGCTCTATGCCGAGGGCCTGGCCGCCATGACCGACGGCAAGCTGCTCGCCGCGCGGGACGCCCTGTCACGCGCGGTGTTCTCCGGCACGCTCGACGCCGACAAGGCCCGGGCCGCTCGCGCCGCCTGCTGGCAGATCGCCCAGCAGACCCTCTTCGCTCCGACGACCGACCCGGCCGACCCGTACGTCGGCAGCTATGAGTTCCAGCCGGGCGACACCCTGGCCGACAAGCGCCGCGGCGGCAAGACCGTCCCGGGTGTGATCTCGGCGCTGGACCTCCGCGTGCCCGCCGAGCTGATCGAGCACGTGAACCGCCGCCCGGCCACGACGTTCCAGGCCGGCGGGACGTACAAGGTCGTTCGCGGGCCGTTCCACGTCATCATTCGGAAGGGCGACTTCGCCATGGACGTGTACCTCCAGCGCGGCGACCTGCCCCGCACGTACATCCGCGAGATGCCCGTCGGCGTCGGCAAGGACGGTTCCACGCCGACCGGCGCATGGGTCGTCCAGGCC
>CAZMDT010000276.1:0-4661 GCA_964564965.1 uncultured Planctomycetaceae bacterium
GGGCGCCGGAGCTTGTCTTGCGCTTGGCGATGTCGGCCCTCACGCTGGGTGCCGGTCGGCGCGCCGCCGGAGCTGTCCGCAGGCGGCGTCGGCGTCGAGCCCGCGGCTGCGGCGGACGTGGACGTTGACGCCGCGCTTTCGGAGGCGCTCGGCGAATGCCTTGGCGGCGGCCCCCGTGGGACGCTCGTACGGCAGCGACTCGACCGGATTGTACCGGATCAGGTTGACATTGCAACGCAGCCGCCCCGCCAGGCGGGCCAGGCCCTCGGCGCACACCCCCGTGTCGTTGACGCCGGCGATCAGGACGTACTCGAGGGTGACCTCGCGTTTGCGGCTGCGGTAGAACGCCTCGGCGGCCTGGACGATTTCCTCGAGGGGCGCGCGGGCGGCCCGGGGCATGATCTGCCGCCGCAGCGCGTCGTTCGGGGCGTGCAGCGAGATCGCCAGCGTGACGGGCATCTGCTCGCGCGCCAGGCGGCGGATCGCCTTCGGCAGGCCGATCGTCGACACCGTCACCGACCGCGCCGAGATGCCGAACCGCGCCGGGTCGACGATCGCCCGCAGCGCCGCCACCGTCGCCTCGTAGTTCGCCAGCGGCTCGCCCATGCCCATGAAGACGACGTTCGTGGGGCGTCGTCCGGCGGCGTGCCACAGGTACAGGAGCTGCTGGAGGATTTCGGCGGCCGACAGGTTCCGCCGCAGCCCGTCGAGGCCCGTGGCGCAGAAGCTGCACCCGAACGCGCAGCCCACCTGTGTGGACAGGCACGCCGTGGCGCGCCGCCGCGTGGGGATCAGGACGGTCTCGATCCGCTCGCCGTCGGCAAGTTCGAGCAGCAGCTTGATGGTGCCGTCGCGCCCGGCCGTCTCGCCGGCGAGGCGCCCGGTGAGCACGCGCAGGCACGCGGCGAGCGGGCGCGGAAGGTTCGTCATGCGCTCGGGGTCGGCCACGCCCTTGCGCCACACCCAGTTGGCCACCTGCTCGGCGCGGTAGGGCGGCTCGCCGGCGTCCGCCACGGCGCCGCGAAGCTCCTCGACCGTCATGTCCAGCACGTCGATCGTCACGGGAAGGGGGGTTGGCCTCTGCCGGCGGGCGGGTGGGCGATCGCCTCGACCTCCGCCAGCGACGGCGAGGACCAGAAGAGCCACCGCTCCAGCGCCCCTGGCGCCGCCTCGGCCAGGTTGTCCGCCGCCACCTTGCGCATCGCCGAAACATACGCGTCGGCCTCGCCCGTCATCGCCACCGCCCGCCGGTGGGCCGCACGCTCCTGGTGCCGCAGGTACGCCTTCTCCACGGGCACCGCCAGCACGCGGAGCACGTACCAGCCGACGAGCAGGACGGGTGTCAGCCGCACCGCCTGCCAGGCGGACCACGTGGCCCGCCCCGCCGTCGCCGCGAGGCACAGCACGAGCAGGGAGGCGGCGCGCGAGGCCGTCAGCGCCCACTGGCTCTTGCGGGAGTGGCGCAGCTCGTGGTGGGCCAGCTCGTGGGCGAAGACGGCCTTCAGCTCCTCGGGCGACAGCTCGCCGATCATCCGTGCCGACAGGTAGAACATCGGCTCGGCCGGAGAGGGGAGGCAGGAGGCCCAGAGGGCCTCGTCGGCATCGGGCGCCTCGCGGGTAAGCAGAACGACGGGCCCGGCGTGACGGTCCGCCGCGAGCTGCCGCAGCGGCGCCAGGCGCGCGTCGGCGTCCACGTCGAGGGCGGCGCAGGCGACGCCGGCCTCGCGGGCGACTTCCGCCTCGAAGAGGGCCTCCGCCAGCCAGAGCACCGCCGCCAGGGCCGCCGCCACCACCAGCGACACCGGCCTCGGTGCCGCCCACACCGACAGCGCCACCACCACCGCCGCGGCCACGCTCCGCGGAATGCTCAGCGCGTTCCGCCCGTCGATCAGGTCGCGCGGCGGCGGGCGGAGCCCCGTGCGGATCGCGGCCAGCCGCCGGCCGCCGAGACGCCCGTACGCCAGGCGGAACAGTCCGCGCGTCGCGGCGTACCCGGCCGCTCCCGCCAGCGCCATCACGCAGCCGTAGCTCAACGGATGGCCGGCGACCCAGGTTCCCTCCAGCAGCGGCCGAAGGCCCCGCGACTCGAAAACCGCCAGCGCCAGCAGATACGCCAGCTCGGCGGCCACGAACAGCATGCGCCACCGGGTGAGCGTGCGCCCGAAGCGGGCGGCGTCGGGAGCGGAAGCGTCGCCTGAGCCCATGGGGGGATTATACCTTGCGGGCTTTCAGGCGGCGTTCGGCCCATAGCGAATGGATGAGCAGCACGGCCACGCCGACCACCAGCAAAGCATCGGCGACGTTGAAGACCGGCGGGTAATACAGCCCGCTACAGTCGATGAAATCGCGGACCTCGCGCTCGATGGCGCCTCCGCCGGGCAGGATGACACGGCCGAGCAGCCGGTCGTAGAGGTTCCCCAGCGCCCCCGCGAGAATGAACGCCAGGGCGAGGTGCAGCCCCCAGGCCCGCGCGGGGCTCGCGGCGAAAAGCAGCAGCACCAGAAGCGTGGCGACCGCCGTGGCGATCACCACCAGCCACGGCGTCAGCCTCAGGCCGAACACCACGCCCGGGTTGGTCGACAGCGTCAGCTTGACGCCGAGGGCAACCCGCCGGCTGGGGACCACCTTGAGGAGCCTCCGGGGATCGACGGTGACGCGCTCGGCGTCGGCGGCGGCACGGGCCTGCCGGACGGCTGCGACGGCTTCCGGCTGGGACAGCATCCACGCGAAGACGAGGTGCTTGCTGAGCAGGTCGGCGGCGGCGCCGACGAACGCGACGGCAAAGAAGACCACGATGGCCACGGAGCTTCCGACCGCCCTGGCGCCGCTTCCGCCGGCCGGAGCGGCCGGGCGATCCTCCTGAGGCGATGAGACGGCGGCGGCCAACGCGGGTGGCTCCTCGACCTACTCCTCGTCCTCGTTTTCGTCCTCGTCCTCGCCGACGACGGGCTCCTCCCGACTCGGACGCGCCAGCCCCTTCTCCACCATCCGGGCATACTCGATGCAGTATCTCGCCCACGGCCGCGCCTGAAGACGAGCCATCCCGATCGGCTTGCCCGTCCCCTGGCACACGCCGTACGTGCCGCTGTCGATCCGCGCCAACGCCTCGTTGATCTCCTCCAGCACGGCGCGTTCGCTCTCCAGCAGGCCGAGGGAAAACTCCTGCTCGAAGCTGTCGGTACCCTGGTCGGCCGGGTCGCTCGAGGGGTCCTGACGATGGTTCCCCACCGCCTGGTCCTCGATGCCCGCCATGTCACCGACCAGCGACTGGCGCTTCTCCAGCAGCGCCTCGCGCAGCTTGCCGATCTGCGCCTTGGTGAGGTGGTCCTTCACCTTCGCGCCCCGCGTGGCCGTGGGCTTCCTGCCCTTGCGCTTCGTGGCCTTGGGGGCTCGCTTCACTGTTATCTTCTTTGCCAATGTCGGACCCTCTAATATCCTGTCCGGCCTCGACTTGAGGCACTCCGCGGGACCGCATACCCCTCTTGTCGCCATACGCGAAGCCGCACAGTATACACACCGGCCGCCGGGCCGTCAAGCCGTCGGCGCCGGCGCGCGATGCGCCGCACCTGACACTGTACGCTTCGCGCGGCGGGCGGGTTGGCGCTTTTCCGAGGAATGTCTATCGGCCGTCGGGCGCGGAGCACTTGTGCCTTTCCGCCCCCCACGAGGAAGCCTTGGAAAACGCCTCGCCGCGGGATACGCTGGCCGCGTGACGCCGCAAGCCCCACGCATCGGCCCCGCCCGTCGGCGCCTGTGGCGGCGGCTGGTCGTTGTCGCCGTCCTGGCCGCCGCCGTCGCCGCGGGCTACTACGTCTACCGGCACGTCATCGGGCGCAACTTCCGCACGGTGGTGCCCGGGCAGGTGTACCGGTCGGCGCAGCCGTCGCCGCAACGGCTGAAGCGCTGGGCGGACGCGTACGGCCTGCGGACGGTGATCAACCTCCGCGGGGCGAGCACGGAGGCGTTCCATGCCGAGGAGCGTGCCGCCGCCGCCGAGGCCGGGCTGGCCATGATCGACATCCGCCTGTCCGCCAACGAGATGCCCTCGCTGCTGTGGCTGCGGCGGCTGATCGAGGCGCTGGAGACGGCCGAGCGCCCCATCCTGCTGCACTGCCGAGACGGCGTGGACCGCGCCGGGCTGGCGAGCGTGCTGGCGGCGATGGCCGTCGGCGGGGAGGACTACGCCGCCGCCAAGGCGCAGCTCACCGCCGGCTTCGGCGGCGGAAACCGGCGCATCGCCGACCTGCTCGCTGAGTACGAGGACTACTGCCGGCGCCGGGGCACCGGCACCGGCGGATGGGCCGAGTTCCGTCACTGGGCCACCGGCGTCTACCGCACCGGCCACTACTACGTTCGCATCGACGTGCCCGCGGGGGTCGAGGTCGCCGCCGGCGGCCGCGTGGCGATGGACGTGGTCGTCACGAACGACAGTGGGCGCGTGATCCCCGCGGGCGCGGCCGACAAGGTGTTCAACCTCGCCGCGTTCCTCGGCACCAGCGAGGATGACGCCCCCGAGCGCGAGTTCGGGCGCGTGCCGCTTCCCAAACGCGACATCGCCCCCGGCGAGGCCGTGGCGCTGCGGTACGAATTCGCCGCGCCGCCCGAGCCCGGGCGCCTCGAGGTGCGTTTCGACCTGATCGAGGAGGGCGTCACGTGGTTCG
>CAZMDT010000277.1:0-4658 GCA_964564965.1 uncultured Planctomycetaceae bacterium
CGGCGACTGCGAGATCTGCCAGTTCTGGCAGAACGCGCACTGGAAATTGCACCCCGCCGCCGCGATCGACAGGCTGCTCGTGCCCGGCAGAAAGTGGAACAGCGGCTTCTTCTCGATCGGGTCCACGTGCATCGCCACCAGCGCACCGAAGCTGTGCGCCCGCAGCACGCCGGCGACGTTCTGCCTCACGCGGCAGACGCCGTACCTTCCGGCCGCGATCTCGCACTCGTGCCCGCACAGCTCGCAGCGGACCCGCTTGCCGTCGAGCGCCTGGTACAGCATCGCCTCGTGAGGTTCATCGGCCATGGGAACGGCTCCTCCGGTATTCTACGCGGCCGGGGCGGCGTGGCGCGAGGCCGGGTCACCTGGCCCGCGCGGCCCATCCGGCGAGCCAGAGCGCCGCGGCGACCGCCGCCAGCCACGGCCAGATCGCAATGCCCTCGCTGAGGCGCTGCGGCGGCGGAAGCAGCGCCTCGTCGACGGCCGCGGCGGGATCGGTCGGCGTCGGCCCCGACCGCAGGCCGGTGAGGCCCACCGCCCGCAGGCGCGGCTCGGCATCGGAGCCGGGCGGAGGCGATTCAAGGTAGAGCCCGGGCCACGGCAGCGGGCCCGGCCGGTTGACGGGGTCGCCGGCGACGAGCCGCCGCGCCCCCGGCCCGGCGCGAAGCGGCGTCTCGCTCACGTAGGCCGTCCGCCCTCCCCGCGGCGGCGACAGCCAGAACGTCGCGTTCTCCAGCAGAACCACCAGCGCCTCTCGCCGCCCGAGGTTCGTGTTCTGCTCGGCGAGGTCGAACGCCACGTAGACGCGGCGGTCGCGCCCGAGGCCGGTGCTGACGATCAGCGCCGCGCCCCCGACGGCAACGAGCGCCCGGCGCGGAGGCCCGGCGGGGAGCCACGGGCGGACGCGCCGCACCGCCACACCCGACAGGTCGAGGTCCGCCGTAACCGGGTCGGGCGCGATGGCCGCACCGTCAAGCAGCACCGTCGTCAACTCCTCGCCGCGCCGCCACCCCGGGGGCGCAGCGGGCGGATCGATCACCAGCGCCGGCCGCCCCGGCGGAGCATCGACGCCGTTGGCGATCACCAGATCGGCCCGATCCACGTCGCCGACGGCGTCCAGCGTCGGGTGGATCGCCACGAACCGCCGCAGCAGCGGCTCATCGCCCCCCAGCAGCGCCACCCGCCGAACGTCCGCTTCCCGGCGGACGAGATACGCGGACGCGCCCAGCCCCGCGCCATCGGTGAGGCGCAGCTCGATCTTGATCGCCGCCGCCGTCGGCACATCGCAGGACAGGCCGGTCCGCCCGCCGGCCGGCACCGCGACCGGCACGGACAGCGCCTCGGCGGCAGGCGTTGCGGTGTCGTCAAGGGAGGTGATGGCGACGGTTCCCTGCCAGCCGGCCGTCGTGTGGTTTCGCAGGGCGGCAAAGATTCTCGCCCGGCCGTCGGGCAGCGGCTCGGCGGCAAACGCGTCGATGGTCACGGGGGGCAGGGAAGCGGGCAGCGCGATGACGGTGCGTGCCGCACCTTCCGGAGGCTTCGTGCCGGCCGCCGCGAACGTGTAAACGTGCTGCGCGGCCGGGTCCGGCTCGGGGACCGTCAACTCCTCCGCCGGCACGGGCAGGGCCGCCACGCCCTCAACGCGGCCCCTCGCGGCCCGCGGCGAGAGCCATTCGCCCGCCCCGCCGAGCGTAACCGGCAGGACGACCTGCACGCGGTCGGCCGGGGCCAGCCGGTTCAGCAGCCGCGCCGCGGGCCCGCTGATCGCCTCGGCCCCGTCCGGCCCGGCGAGTTCCGCCGACGGATAGAGCACCAGCGCCACGCGGCGTGCGGGCGATGCAGTGCGCAGGACGGGCCCGGCCGCCGCCAGGACGCCGGCGAGCGCCCCAGCGAGCAGCAGCAGCCAGGCGAGTGACAGGCGCCGCGCCCGCCGGCGTGCGGAGGGGTCGAGGGCGTCGAGGGCCTCACGCCACAAGGCCAGGCCGGCCACCACCGCCAGCTCCCGCGCCGGCCGGTGGATCGCCCACAGCGCCACGGCCGCCACCGGGATGAGGCCCAACAGCCACCATGGACTGGAAAGGATCATCGCTCAGTATGGCGGAATGCGGATCGTGGATTCTGCAATCCGAAATCCAAAACCTGTTAGCCCGCAATCCGCATTCCGCAATCAGAACTGCCCCATGTTGCGGACACGGAAGGCCTTGCGAAGCAGCAGGTAGGTGCGGCCCTTGTAGCGGGTGACGTAGCCGGTGACGCGGAGCACGCCGCCGATCGCCTGCGCCTGCTGGAGCAGCCCGCACGGCAACAGGCGCATGGGCGGCTCGCGCAGCGTGTTGTCGCCGCGGAAGTGCGCCTCCCACCAGCCGCCCGGGGCGCCCGGGGACCCCGAACGCCCTGCCTCGCGTTTGGCGACCTGGCCCGGGGCGCGAAGCTGGACGAAGCGGTCCACCACCATCCGCCCGCGGTAGGCGGTCCGGAGCGTTTCTTCCGGCGGCAGCGGCGCGGCCGAGGCCGGTGCCGCCGCCTGGCTCGTGGCATAGGCCGACGGGTCGATCGGGCGCGCGGGGCGGTCGCGCATCAGCACCTCAAAGATGTCGGTCGGGCTGGCCTCCCCGCCGCCCGCCGGCCGCGTGGTGGCACGCCCCGCACCCGGCACCGGCCGGGTGACGGGCTGCGGCGCGGGCGGGCCCTCCGACGTCTCGCCGGCCGGGGCCGGCGAGACCACGACCGGGGCCGGCGCCAGCAGCACGTAGGCGTGCCCGCGGTAGACCGTCGTCTCGCCGCTGACGCGGAACACGGCGGCGGGGTGGTCGGCGGCGTAGGCCTCCATCTGCTCCAGGGGCGCGGACGGCAGCGCTCGGCGGGGCGCGACCTCCGGGCGGCCGTCGCCCTCATCCTCGAAGACCAGCAGCAGCCAGCCGCTGTTCGGCTCCGGCCGGAGGCGGCAGCGCCGTCCGACCACGGGCATGCCTTCCGCCGGCAGCCCGGTGGGCGCCGCGTCACCGGCCTGCTCTTCGTCGGGGGCGATGACCGGCGCCTCGGGGCGCTCGAGCAGCAGGCGGCTGATCTCCTCGTTGGGCGTGTGGCTCGGCGGGGCGCCCTGCCCACCGGCGACGGGGGCACCCCGGGCCGCCAGGCACGTGGCGGCCGCCAGAACGAACGCTGCTCGCCGTGTTGCCTTCGTCATGTGCAGCCTCGTTGCGCGCGGCGCGGAAGGCACCGCTTCAGCTCGTCGGGCCCGCGGACCTGTGAAACGTAATCGGCGCAGGCCGCCCGGGCGGCTGACATCATCTCGATCAGCGGGCGCCAGAACTCGCCGACGCAGACGAGCGGCCGCCGCGGCAGCAGGCGCTTGGCGAGCAGTTCCCAGACCATCGCCAGCTCGGCCAGCGTGCCCGTCGCCCCGGGCAGGACCACGTACCCGCCCGTGCCGAGATCGACCAGTCGCGTTAGTCGCTCCCGGAGGCTGGCGGTTCCGATCGTCTCATCAAGGAACGCGTTGGGTGCCGACCGCCAGACCGAGCAGACCACGCCGATGGTCCGCCCGCCGGCCGCCTTCGCGCCCCGGGCCGACGCTTCCATCGTTCCGCCGTACCCGCCGTTGGCCACCGCGTAGCCGAGTTCCGCAACCGCCCGCCCCACCGCCTGCGCCGTCGCGTATGCCGCCGAGCCCTCGGGCGGCTCGCCCGAGCCGAACACGGCCACCGTGCTGCAATCATCGCCGTCCAAGGCTCTTCCCCGTCTGCCTACCCGCTCTGCTCGCGCGTGTAGTTCAGCAGGCCGCCGGCGGCGAGGATCTTGCGCTGCCTCGTCGTCAGGCGGACGTTGCAGACGAACTCGAAGTCCTTCGTGACGTTCCGCACCTCGAGGCGTTCGGCCGAGGCGATGGCCGCCGCCGTGTGCAGGACGCTCAACTCGTCGCCCTCGTCGAGCCGGTCGTACGCGCGCGGATCGGCGAACGTGAGGGGCAGCAGGCCGAAGTTAACCAGGTTGGCCTGGTGGATGCGTTCGACGGCCTTGGCGATGACCACGCCCACGCCGAGGTACATCGGGCACAGGGCCGCGTGCTCGCGCGAACTGCCCTGCCCGTAGCTGTCGCCGGCGACGATCACACCGGCCTCGCCGCCGCGTTTGGCCAGCAGCGCCCGCTCGGCGAACGTCGGCTGCCCCGGCTTGTTGAACGCGCTGAACACGTGCTTCGCGTACTCCGGCACGTTCGAACGGTACTTCAGCAGCACCCCCGCCGGCATGATGTCGTCGGTGGTCACCTTGTCGCCGGCCTTGACGAGCACGCGCCCCGTGAAGGCGTCGGGCAGCCGCCGGGGGGACGGCGGCTTCACGATCGTCGAGCCGCGGAAGACCTCGACCTTCCCGGCCTCCACATCGAGCGCCGGCGCCTGGATCAGGCTGTCGTCGGTCACGAACGACCGCGGCGCGCCGATCCGCGGGTAGTCGATGCCCCGCTTCCCCGGCAGGTCGCGCGGGTCGGTGATCTCGCCGGTGATCGCCGCCGCCACGGCGGTCTCGGCGGACACCAGCCACACCCGGTCGTTCCGCGTGCCGCTGCGACCCGGGAAGTTCCGGTTGAACGTCCGCAGGCTAACCTGCCCCTGGCCCGGCGAGAAGATCGTCATCGACCGCCGGACCGTCCTCAGCCA
>CAZMDT010000278.1:0-4650 GCA_964564965.1 uncultured Planctomycetaceae bacterium
CGAGATCGCCGCCATGCCGCTGGCGAACGCTAACCCCGCCGCCCCGCCATCCAGCGCCGCCAGGCGCTTCTCCAGCACGTCGCAGGTCGGGTTCATCAGCCGCGAGTAGATGTTCCCGAACTCCTTCAGCGCGAACAGGTCCGCCGCGTGGTCGGTGTCGCGGAACACGTAGCTCGTGGTGGCGTAGATCGGCACCGCCCGCGCGAGCGTGGTCGCCTCGGGGGTCTGCCCCGCATGCAGCGCCAGCGTCCCCAGTCGATATTCTGAATCGCTCATCTGTCGCTCCTTGTCCGCAAGCCTGTGCCGAGTGCACGTGCGCGCGGCCGCGCGGCCGCTCCGCTGCGAGGGGGGAGCCGAATCCGGCGCCGCGTGCGGATGAGCTATCGACCCGCCCCGTGGGGCGGCGAAGGCGCCGGTCTTGCCCGGTTCGCCGTGCCGCCTGGCGCGGCGTCCGGGCCACATCGGTCCCTTCCGGCCGGCGGAAGAACGCCCCGCCGACAGGGCTGGCTGCGGCACCTTATCCCGGCAAGCCGGGACAGGTTGCCGTGCGGTCTTGGGGCCAGTACCCTCGCGCACTCTCGATGTACGCTCCATCATAGCCACCAATCCCGCCGCGGCCAAGCGAAATCCCCGCACGGGCCGCCGGCCGTCAGCCGCACTCCGGGACAGAGCCGGGCCCTCGGGGCTCCCGGTTTCTTGCGCATTCTTGCGCATCCTTGCGCGCTGTGCCCGGTTCTTGCGCGTTCTTGCGCATTCTTGCGCGTTCTTGCGCATTCTTGCGCATTCTTGCGCGTCCATTTCGCCGCAAGCTATTGCAGGACAATCGGTTATCAATTCGGCGGCCCGCCAGATGCGCGTCCTTTCATTTGTCAATCCACAAAAGCGAATAAGATTTCCGCCTCTTTTGCCGGTCAGCCCGACACCCAAAGCAGATGGATCGCCGCCCGTCGGCGTTCCCCCTGACCCCGCGCAGGCTTCAGGCCGCCGGGGCCTGCCGGTGCCGGGGTGCTGGCGTGTCCGTATATCCAGTCTCATCTTGTGTCCGAGAAAGTCTCATTTATGTATAACATACTGTGGCCCGCAAGTCAAGCGAATCGCAAAAGATTTCCCGGCCCCGTGGTCAGCCCCATGGGGTGCCCCGCGGCGCGCCGCGATTCCGTGTTCGGTGCTCTTCCGCCCCCGCGGTCCGCCGGTCTTTCGGCCCCCAAAGATTCCTGTTGTCCGATCCCTCAGCTCTCAGTCCTCACACCTCAGTTGTCCCCGCCGGTCCCCTTGCCGCTTGGCATCGGCGCGCGGGCGGGGGAGAATACACCCGGCATGCCGGAACCGTCTGAAAGCCAGCGTCTCGACGTGCTCGGCCGCTGCGCGGTGTTCTCGTCGCTGGACGAGGCGGCGCGGCGGAGCGTCCTTCGCGCGGGGCGGACGCGGCGGGTGAAGCCCGGGGCGGTCATCTTCTCCTCGCGGCAGAGGGCGGAGGCGTTCTACGCCATCCTGGCGGGGCGGGTGAAGGTCTACAAGCTGTCGCCGCGCGGGGACGAGCAGATTCTGCACCTGTACGGGGCGGGGGAGACGTTCGGCGAGGCGGCGGTGCTGTCGGGCGGGAGGTACCCGGCCTTCGCGGAGGCCGTCGAGCCCGCCCTGCTGCTCGAGCTGCGCCGGGTCGACCTCCGCCGCATGCTCGCCGCCAGGGCCGACCTCGGCATGGGCATGCTGGCCGGCCTGTCGGCCAAGCTGCACGAGTTCGCCGCGACCATCGAGGACCTCTCGCTGAAGGAAGTGCCGGCCCGGCTGGCGGGGGCGCTGCTGGCGGCCGCGGACGCCGCCGGGGCCGACCGCTTCCGCCTGCCGCAGACGAAGCGCCAGCTCGCGGCGCAGCTCGGCACGGTCGCGGAAACGCTGAGCCGGGCGCTGGCGAAGCTGAAGGCGGCCGGCTTCATCGACGTGAAGGGGGCACAGATCACGATCCTGGACCGCCCGGCCCTCCGCGGCATCGCCGCCGGCGAGGCCCCCGCCTGATCCGCCGCAACGGGGGCCGCGCAGAAAATGCCCGTCCGCTTGACCCACGTCAAGGCCCCCGCCCGCCCCGTCGCGTAGAACTGGAGTGAGACAACGCAAGAGCCAACCGGCGGAGCGCGACCATGACTCGACAGACGCGGAAGATCGTCAGGATCGACCCGGACAAGTGCAACGGCTGCGGGCTCTGCGTGCCCAAGTGCGCCGAGGGCGCCATCCGGATCATCGACGGGAAGGCGCGGCTCGTGGCGGAGAACCTGTGCGACGGGCTGGGCAACTGCCTGGGCACGTGCCCGCGGGGCGCCATCACGATCGAGGAGCGTCCGGCCGAGGCGTTCGACGACACGGCCGTGGAGGCGAGCAGGAGCCACGCCCGGGCACCGGAGGCGGCGCCCGGGGCGGCGAGCGCCTGCGCAGGCGGCACCGGGCCGTTGGCGTCACGCGGCTGCCCGGGGGCCATGCTGCGTAAGCTTAAGCAGATGGCGGACCGCGGCGCGCCGGCGGCGGGCCCGGCGGCGGCGCCGGCGGGGTCGCGCCTCGGGCAGTGGCCCGTGCAGCTCGCCCTGCTGCCACCGGCCGGCGACATCTGGCAGGACGCCGACGTGCTCATCGCCGCCGACTGCGTGGCCTACGCCATGGGCGACTTCCACGACCGCCTGCTCGCCGGCAGGACGCTCGCCGTGGCGTGCCCGAAGCTCGACGACGTGCAGCCGTACGTCGAGAAGCTGGCGGCCGTCTTCGCCGCGGGCGGCGTCCGCTCCGTCACCGTGGCGCGGATGGAGGTGCCGTGCTGCGGCGGTCTGGAGCGGCTCGTCCGCGAGGCCCTCGCGAAGGCGGACAGCGCCATCCCGCTTGACGTGATCGTCGTCGGCATCGACGGGCGCATCCAGAACGTCAACGGCGTGAAGGTGGCCTGAAGAACGGCGTCGCGGTCGGGCGCGGAGAACGACGGTGTCCTCGTCGAAGGAGATACCGGGCATGGGCAGGCCGAACCTTTCCGGCAGTGACCTCCGCGAGGGGCTCCTTGCGGAGATGGAGCGCGTCTTCGGCGACGACCGACGTCGGATTCGCCACACGCAGGCGGTACTGGCCTGGGCCGAGAAGATCGCCGCCGGCGAGTCGGCGGATCGGGACGTGGTTACGGCCGCCGCGATCCTGCACGACATCGGCATCCATGCCGCGGAGCGCAAGCATGGTTCCTCGTCCGGCCGGTGGCAGGAGCTGGAAGGGCCGCCCATCGCCCGCCCCATCCTGGACCGCCTGGGCATCGGTGCGGAGCTGGCCGAGCAGGTCTGTGGCATCATTGCCCACCATCACAACGGACGCATGGACACCCCGGAGTTCCGCGTGGTGTGGGACGCGGACTGGATGGTCAACCTGCCCGGGGAGTGCCCGGACGCCGATGCCGTCACGCTGGATACACTCATCGGCCGGATCTTCCGAACGCAGACCGGCCGGACGACTGCAAGGGATACCTTCTTGGAGAGGACGAACCGATGAACATGTTCTGCTACCAGTGCGAACAGACGGCCGCGGGGTCGGGCTGCACGGCCCACGGCGTGTGCGGCAAGGACCCGGAGACCGCGGCGCTTCAGGACCTGCTGGTGCACGTCGCCGAGGGCGTGTCGCGGTACGCGCACCGTGCGCGGCAGCACGGGGCCGCCGACCGCGAGGTGGACGCCTTCGTCGTGGAGGCGCTGTTCACCACGGTAACGAACGTGAACTTCGACCCGCGGCGGCTGGCCGAGGTCATCCGCAAGGGCGTTGCCGTCCGCCACAAGGCCCAGGCGCTCTACGAAGGCGCCTGCCGCCAGGCCGGGCAAACGCCGGAGACGCTCGGCGGCGACGCGGCCCTCGTGCCCGCCGACGACCCGGACGAGTTGATCCGCCAGGGCGAGGCGGCGACGATCCAGAAGCGCCTGGACGCCCTCGGGCCGGACGTGGTGGGGCTCCAGGAGCTGATCACCTACGGCCTGAAGGGCATGGCCTCCTACGCCGACCACGCCCGCATCCTGGGCGTGGAGGACCGCGGCGTGTACGGGTTCTTCCACGAGGCGCTGGACTACCTGGCCGGCGGGGCGACGAACGTGGAAGAGCTGACGGCGATGGTCCTGAAGGTCGGCGAGGTGAACCTGAAGGTCATGGAGATGCTCGACGCGGCGAACACCGGCGCCTACGGGCACCCCGAGCCGACGGAGGTCCGCACCACGCCGCTGGCCGGGAAGTGCATCGTCGTGTCCGGCCACGACCTGAGGGACCTCAAGATGCTCCTGGAGCAGACGGAGGGCAAAGGCCTCAACGTCTACACCCACGGCGAGATGCTTCCCGGCCTGGCGTACCCGGCGCTGAAGAAGCACGCCCACCTCGCCGGCAACTACGGCGGGGCGTGGCAGGACCAGCGCCAGGAGTTCGACGCGTTCCCCGGCGCGGTCCTCATGACCACCAATTGCCTCCAGAAGCCCAAGGACAGCTACATGGGCCGTATCTTCACCACCGGGCTGGTCGCCTGGCCAGGCGTGAGGCACATCCCCGCCGGCACCGACGGCCGGAAGGACTTCACCCCCGTCATCGAGGCGGCCCTGGCCGCGCCGGGCTTCGAACAGGACGCCGAGAAGAAGACCATCACCGTGGGCTTCG
>CAZMDT010000279.1:0-4647 GCA_964564965.1 uncultured Planctomycetaceae bacterium
GGCGACACGCGGAGCGTCAGCGGCGTCTTCCGCGCCCTGCGGACCATCCCCGTCATGCTCGACATCTGCCGCGACATCGAACGCTGCTGCCCCGACGCCGTCCTGCTCAACTACACCAACCCGATGTCCATGCTCTGCCGGGCGATGCAGCGGGCGTCGAACGTGCGGCTGGCGGGCCTGTGCCACAGCGTTCAGGGCACGGCCGGCATGCTGGCCGGGTGGATCGGCACGACGATGGAGCACGTAACGTACACCTGCGCGGGCATCAATCATCAGGCGTGGTTTGTGGAGTTCCGGAAGGACGGCCGGGACGCCTACCCGCTGATCCGCCGGGCGGTCGCCAGGCCGGAGATCTACCGCAAGGAGAAGGTTCGCAACGAGATGTTCCTGGCCCTGGGGTACTACGTTTCGGAGTCCAGCGGGCACAACAGCGAGTACACCTGGTGGTTCCGCAAGCGTCCGGCCCTGATCCGCGAGTACTGCACGCCGCGCAAGTACAGCAACTGGAACCCCGGGGAGCACGCGTTCATCCTCAAGGGCTACCGCAAGGCCAGGGCGACCTGGAAGAAGCAGACCCGCCACTGGCTCGCCCGAGGGGCGCCGTTCGACCTGAAGCGCGGGCACGAGTACGCCGCCCCCATCATCAACGCGCGCCTCGGCGGCGAGCCGTTCGTGTTCAACGGCAACGTCCCCAACACCGGGCTCATCGACAACCTGCCGCACGACGCCTGCGTCGAGGTCCCCGTCCTCGCCCACGGGGCCGGACTCAGCCCGCTGCACGTCGGGCCGCTGCCCCCGCAGTGCGCCGCCCTCAACAACGCGTCGATCGCGGTGGAAGAGATGGCCGTCGAGGCGGCGCTGACGGGCGATCCCAGGTTGGTGTACCAGGCGATCTGCTACGATCCGCTGTCGGCGGCGGTGCTGAGCCTGAGCGAGATCAGGAAGATGGTCCAGGAGATGCTCCTGAAGAACCGCCGGCACCTGCCGACGTTCCGCAGCGTGCGCGTCTAGGGCCGGCAAGTCCCGTGCAGTTCCGCCCCGGCCTGCCTAACATGGGGCAACGCTCCGCCGCCATAGCTCTGGAGCGTCGGCGACCGCGGGGGCTGCGGGCGTCCGGGCCGGCACCGGCCGGCCACCCGAGGCCCCATACCTGCAAAAAGGAGACCCCGCCATGCTTCGCCGCTCCACCGCTATGACCGTCCTGATCGCCCTTGCGGCGTCGGCCGCCCTTGCCGACGAAATCATCCTGGCCAACGGCAGCCGAATCGTCGGGCAGGTCGTCAAGCTCGCCGACGGCAAGCTCGTCGTGGCCACCGACTTCGCCGGCGAGGTGCCGATCGACATGTCGGAAGTGAAGGGCCTGTCGACCGAGAAGCCGCTGACGATCCGCCTGGCCGGCGGCGAGCAGGTGGTCGGCACGCTGACCTTCGTGGCGCCGGCGGGGCAGAGGATCGCCGGCGAGAAGCTGCCGGCGGGCGAGATCGCCCCCGCGGACCTCACGGCGATCTGGACGATGGGGGCCGACAGCCCCGAGGTCGCGGCGGCGAAGGCGAAGGCGGCGGCAGCCCGGCCGAAGTGGACGGCGAAGCTCGAGGCCGGCGTGGACGTGGAAACCGGCAACACCGAGCGCGTCGTCGCCAACGGGCGATTCGAGCTGCGGCGGACGACGGCCCGCGACCGGCTGCTGATGTACGCCCGGGGGCGGTACGCCCGCGACGCCGGCGTCGAGAGCGCCCGGGAGATCCTCGGCGGGGCCCATCTGGAGGTCGACGTCGACACGAACTGGTTCGCCTTCGGCAGCCTGGAGTTGGAGCACGACAGGTTCGAGGACCTCGACCTGCGCACCACCGCCTCGGGCGGCGTGGGCTACTTCGTCCTGCGCGAGCCCGCCCACGAACTGAAGGTGCGCGGCGGCGTGGGCTTCCTGCACGAGAGCTTCACCGGCGGCACGAACAACAGCCAGGCGACGGCCGAGATCGGCCTGGATTACCGCAAGGAGTTCACGCCCTGGCTGAGCTTCACGCACAGCACAACGTGGTACCCGACGTTCGAGGACTTCGGCGACTTCCGCCTGCTCATGGAGAACGCCGCGGAGATTCCCCTGTCGGATGACCGGAGCTGGAAGCTGAAGCTCGGCGTCCGCAGCCGCTACGACGCCACCCCGCAGCCGGGCATCGAGCGGCTCGACACCTACTACTTCCTCAACGTCGTCGTCGACGTCGAGTAACCCCGCCGGGCGCGGCGGAGCGCCCGGGCAACGGAGACCTCGCTACACGAAAGGGCACTGCCAATGGACGACATCTGGCAAGGGATCGTGGAGTACGCCCCGCCGATCATCGGCGTGGTGCTGCTGCTGGTGGTGGCGTACGTGGCGTCGGGATGGGTCGGGCGGCTTGTGGGGCGGCTGCTCAGCAAGGCCAAGGTCGAGCAGACCCTCTGCCGCTTCTTCGGAAGCATGGCGCGCTGGGCGCTGATGGTCCTGGCGCTCATCGCCTGCCTCGGCGTGTTCGGCGTGGAGACCACCAGCTTCGCCGCCGTCCTCGGCGCCGCCACGCTGGCCATCGGCCTGGGCTTCCAGGGCAGCCTCTCCAACCTCGCGGCCGGCGTCATGCTGCTGATCTTCCGCCCGTTCAAGGTCGGCGACGTGGTCCAGGTGAGCGGGGAACTCGGGAAGGTCGCCGAGCTGGGGCTGTTCAGCACCGAGATGGACACCTTCGACAACCGCCGGATCATCCTGCCCAACAGCGGCATCTTCGGCTCGACCGTCGTGAACTTCACGCACCACGCGACGCGGCGGGTGGACATCCCGGTGGGCGTGGAGTACCCGGCCGACTTGGACCGCACGCGGGAGGTGCTGACGGCGGCGGCGGCCGGCGTTCCCAAGCGCCTCGAGGATCCGCCCCCGCAGATCATCCTGTTGAAGCTGGGCAACTCCTCGGTGGACTGGCAGGTGCGCGTCTGGGTGAAGACCGAGGACTACTGGGACGTCGTGGATGCCGGCACGCGCGCCGTGAAGATGGCGCTCGATGAGGCCGGGCTCGGGATTCCCTTCCCGCAGATGGACGTCCACCTGGACGCTCCGGTGCCCCAGCCGGTCTGAGGTGGCGCCAACGGGCGTCAGTCGAGGCCGCCCTTGAGCGGGCGCTTGCTCCGTCGTTGCGGCGGCGGGCTGGGCGGCAGCTCCGTCGCTGCGGCGCCCGCCTGCTTGATCGACAGCGAAATGCGGCGGCGCTCCTCGTCGACGTCGAGGACCTTGGCCTGAACCTGCTGGCCCGGGCGGACGACGTCGCTGACGGCCCGCACGTGCTGGTCGGCCAGCTCGCTGATGTGCACGAGCCCCTCGACCCCGGGCGTCAGCTCGACGAACGCGCCGAAATCGGCGGTCCGCGTGACCGTGCCGCTGACGACGCTGTCGGCCGGCCAGCGCACCGACGCGCCCATCCACGGGTCGTCGCCCGCGCGCTTGAGCGACAGGGCGATCCGGTGCCGCTCGACGTCCACGTTCAGCACGACGGCCTTCACCACGTCGCCCTCGGCTACCACTTCGCCCGCCTTGCCGATCCGCCGGAAGCTCATCTCGCTGATGGGGATCAGCCCCTCGACGCCCGGCTCCAGCTCGACGAACGCCCCGAAGTCCATCAGGCGCGTCACGCGCCCGGTGGCGAGCTGGTGCACCGGCCACTTCCCCTCGGCGCCGTCCCACGGGTCGCGGAGAATCTGCTTGAGCCCCAGCGACACGCGCTGGGTGTCGCGGTCCACCTTCAGCACCATCACGTCGATGGCCTGGCCTTCCTGCACGACCGACGCCGGGTCCTCCACGCGCCCCCAGCTCAGGTCGCTGACGTGCAGCAGGCCGTCGATGCCGCCGATGTCCACGAACGCCCCGTACGGCATGACCGACCGCACGGTGCCGGCGACCGTCTGGCCCTCGGCGAGCGTTTCCCACAGTTCGCGGCGGCGCTGCTCGGCCTCGATCTCCAGCAGCTCCCGGCGCGACACCACCACGTTGCCCTCGCGGCGGTCCACCTCCGACACCATGCACTGGAGCTTCTGGCCGACGTACGCGGCGAGGTCGTCCACATGGAACCGCTCAATCTGGCTGATCGGCATGAACGCCCACACCCCGCCGATCTTCAGCTCCAGCCCGCCGCGGTTCTGCCCCGCCACGACCCCCTCCACGATCTGCCCGACTTCGAGCGTCTCCCACGTAGCCGCCTGCACCGCCCCCTGGCGCGACACCCGCGTGATGCCCTCCGCCTCGTCGTAGCCCTCGATGGCCACCTCGATGACCTCGCCCACCTCGGGCAGGGGATCGTCGCGGAACTGCCCGGCCGGCAGGAGCGCCTCGCTGCGGCTGCCGATGTCCACGAAGATGTCGTCGCCGTGGATGGCGACCACCTTGCCGCGGACGACGCCCTCGCGGCCGGGCGGGCGGCCGCCTTCCTCCATCGCCACGATGTCCTCGAGGCTCATGCCCCCCAGCGCCTCGTCCACCTCGCGCTGGAGATCGTCGTCCAGCCTGTCCGCTCCGTGTGCGTCCGCTTCGCTCATGCCGATTGTTCCCGCGCGTCAGTCAAGTTCCGGGCGACGCGCCCGGCGTGGCCGCCCGCCCGCCGGGCACGGGCCCCCAAGTATATCGACGCGCCC
>CAZMDT010000280.1:0-422 GCA_964564965.1 uncultured Planctomycetaceae bacterium
CTCGCACGAGGAACAGGACCGCTGGGTGGACGCCGTCGCCGTCTACCGCGAGGCCAACGGCCTCGCCGGCTACCTCAACCTCTCCGTGAAGGCCGTCACGCTCCAGCAGTACCAGCGGGCGCTGCACTTCGGGGGCATGCACCACCGCGCCGCCGCCTACCGCCAGACGCTGGCCGACGACCCCTCGAAGCTCAGCGCTCGCCAGGGGCTGATCCGCACGCTGGTGGGAGAGCTGGACCGCCCGGCCGAGGCGGCGAAGTTCCTCACCCAGGACCTCGACGAGATCACGCGCACCTACGTGTCCCTCGCGGCGAAGCCCGTCGGTGAGGTGCCCGCCCCGGCCTGCGCCGAGCTGGGGCGCTGGTACCAGGAGATGGCGCCCACCGTTTCCGAACCGGGCCGGGCGCTCGTCCTCGACCGCG
>CAZMDT010000280.1:432-4641 GCA_964564965.1 uncultured Planctomycetaceae bacterium
GTCCGGTACTACCAGCGCTTCCTGAAGCTCCACGACAAGCAGGACACCGCCTACCTGAAGGTCAAGCTGAGCCTCGACCTCGTGATAGGGGAACTCCAGAAGGCGCGCTTCGGCGAAGTGTCCTCGGCGGTGCTGTCGCGCAACGCGGCGGTCGTCCTGACGTTCGAGAAGGACGCCCTCGCCGAGGAGCAGGGCTACCTCGTGGTGAAGGACCTCAGCGGCAACAAGGTCCACGGGCGGGTCTACGGGGCGAAGGTCGTGGAAGGCAAGGCGGGCACGGCGCTGCTGTTTGACGGGGCGGACGACTACGTGAGCCTGGGCAACCCGGCGGCCCTCCAGATCACCGGCAGCCAGACCATCATGATGTGGATCCGCCCCGACCGGCTGGGCGCCCGCCGCAACCCCTACGCCAAGGCGTACGGCGGGGAGGGGACGCTCACGCTCGAGCCGGACGGCCGGCTGCACTACTACTTCGGGGCCGCGGGCACCAACGGGCCTCCGTACCAGACGTGCGAGATGCCCGGCGTGCAGGCCGGCCGGTGGTCGCACGTCGCCGTCGTGCGCGACCTGGACGCCCGCAAGGTCCGCCTGTACCTCAACGGCGTGAAGCAGACGGAGTACCCCGTGACCACCAGCGTGCGGGCGTCGTCGCGAAACGCCTACCTCGGGCGGGGCTACACCGAGTATTTCGCCGGCACCATCGACGAATTCGCCCTGTTCGCGCGGGCGCTCAGCGAGAAGGAGGTCCGCCTGCTGATCGCCCTCGGCCTGGAGGGGCGCCCGTTGAAGTAGCGCCGCGCCACTCCGCGGGGGCGCGGCCGCTGTCCGCCCCGGCGGTGTTCAACACATGGAAGCGCCGGGGACGCCGCGAGCCCCGGCCGTTCGGCATGATACGCTCCATCGCACTTCATGCTCTGTTCGTTTCGCTCGCCGGCGCGACGGTCTGCGCGACAGCCGCCGCCGACGAGGCGGACCTGCTCTACGCCGACGTCTCCGATCTCATCGAGATGGTCCGCTCGAAGGCGGACGACGCCGCGCCCGCCGCGGTGGCGCTCGGGAAGATCGGCGACCGCCGCGCCGCCGCCGTGCTGCTGGAGGCGCTCAAGTCCGCCTCGCCCCAGGTTCGCGCCGCCGCCGCCGGGGCGCTCGGAAGGCTCCGAGAGGCCCGGGCGGCCAAGCCGCTGCTGGACCTGCTGAGCGACCGCGACCGCTACACGCGCGCCGAGGCGGCGGTGGCGCTGGGGCGCCTGGGCGACCGGGCGACGCTACCCGCCGTGGCGGAACTCGCCGCGGACCAGCGCACCGTCGTCCGCAGCTCCGTCGCCGAGGCGCTGGGGGCGTTGGGCGACCGGCGCGGGCTCAAGCCGCTGCTGGGTCTGCTTTCGGACTCCTCGCCCGACGTTCGCCTCGCCGCGGCGGACGCGCTGGGGGGCATCGCCGACCGGCGGGCCGTGGAGGCCCTCATCGAGGCGGCGGGCGCCAAGGACGAGGACCTGCGCACGGCGGCCCTCAAGGCCCTCGGCCGCACCGGCAGCCGCGACGCCGTCGAGCCGCTGGCCCGCGCACTCGCCGACAGGCGCTTCCCCGGGCGGATCGACGCCGGTCGCGCCCTGGCGGCGATCGGCGGCCCCGAGGCCGTCAAGGCCATCGCCGGCCTCCTCGACGAGAGGGACTCGGACCTGGCCGCGTGGGCCGCCCGGGCCCTCGAGGAGATGAACGACCCCGCCGCCCTTGAAGCGCTGATGGCGAACCTCGACGTGGCCTCAGGAGCCAGACCGATCGTCCTCGACGCCGTGGCGCGGCGCGCCGGGCCCGCCGAGATCGCCCGCCTAACGGCCCTGCTCGATAGCGGCAGCGACCGCGAAGCCGAGGCCGCGGCGACGCTGCTGGGGCGATTGAAGGTCGCTTCGGCCGCCCGGAAGCTCGCGGCCGTTGCGCTGTCCGCCCGCGGCGAGCCGCTCTTTCAGGCCGCCGCCGAAGCCCTCGGGCGCATCGGCGACGCCACGCTCGTGCCCACCTTCGTCGAGCCGCTCGGCCAGGAGGCCGTCGAGCCGCGCCGTCGGGCGGCGGTGGTGCTCGGCTGGCTGGGGGCTCCCGACGGCGCCGAGCCGCTGGTGGCGGCGCTGTCGGGCGATGCGGAGGACTCCGTCCGGGCGGCGGCCGCCGAAGCGCTCGGACGCATCGGCGACGCCCAGGCGTTCGACCCGCTGCTGAAGGCGCTCGCGAGCCGGGCCGCGGAACTCCGGGCGGCGGCGGCGGCCGGGCTCGGGCGGCTCGGCCAAAAGCACGCCCGAAAGCCCCTCACCGACGCCCTGAAGGACCCGAACGAGGACGTGCGTGCGGCGGCGGCAGCGGCGCTCGGGCGGCTGGGCGACCGACAGGCCGTCGCGGCGCTCCTTGAGAGGCTGCGCGACCACTCGCCCGGCGTGCGTGCGGCGGCCATCGGCGCGCTGGGCGCCCTCGGGGGCGAGTCGGCCGCCAAGGCGCTGCTGGCGGCGCTGGCCGGCGAGCAGTGGCAGCAGGCGCAGGCGGCGCTGGTGTCGGCGGGCCCCGCGGGCCTCAGCGGCCTGCGGAAGCTGCTCAGCCACCGCCGCCCGCAGATCCGCGAGCGCGCCATCGCCACGCTCGCACGCCTGGACGGTCCGCCCGCGCTGGCTGCCCTCGTCGAGGCCCTCGGGCACGACGACGAGGACATCCGCTCGGCCGCCCGCGAGGCGCTGGCCGAACGCGGCGCCCCCGCGGCGCCGGCGCTCGTGGCGGCTCTGGTCGCCCGCAAGCCGCAGGTCGCCACGACGGCGTCGCGCCTGCTCGCCGACATCGGGGCGCCGGCCGTCGAGCCGCTCGCCCTGGCGGTCGCCGGGGAGAAGGCGCCGCTTCGCTGGGCCGCCGCCGACGTGCTGCTGCGCATCGGCCCGCCCGCCGTCGGGCCCCTCCTGCCGCTGCTGAAGCACCGCGGCGCCGAGGTGCGCCTCACCGCCGCGCGGACGCTGAAGAAGCTCCGCGACCGCCGCGCCGTGAGCCCGCTGATCGCCGCCCTCTCCGACACCGACGCGAAGGTGCAGCAGGAGGCCATCGACGCCCTCGGGTGGTTCGCCGCCGAGGAGGCCGTCGAGCCGCTGACGGGGCTGCTGTCCGGCCGCGACGCCGACCTCGCCCGCGCGGCGGCTGACGCGCTCGGGCGCATCGGCGGACGAGAGGCCGTCAAGGCGCTGCTGGCCGCGCTGGCGCAGGCCGAGGACACCGACCGCCGCGCCGCCCTGGTCGCCGCCCTCGGCGCCACGGGCGATCGGCGTGCCGTCGCGCCGCTGGCGGCGGTCGCCGGCGAGGCCAACTGGCTCGAGGCCCTCGACGCGGTCCGGGCGCTGGCCCGCATCGGCGAGGCGGGCGCCGCCGAGGCGCTCCTGCGGGCCACGCTCAGCAACGAGGAGACGGTGAGCGCCTCCGCCTGGCGGGCGCTGATGGACCACCCCCGCGCGATCGAGGCGTCGCTGGCCGCCCTGCGAAGCGAGGACCAACGGCTGCGTCTCCTGGCCGCCACGGCGCTCAGCGAGATCGGCGACCGGCGGGCGATCGCGCCCCTCAAGGCCGCCGCCGACGGCGATGCCAGCGAGAAGGTTCGCGAGCTGGCCGCCCGGGCGCTCAAGGCCGTCGAGGATCGCCTCAGCCGGCACTGAGCCCGCCGCCCGCGGGCACACGGCCCCGTCGGCCCGCCTTGATTGGCCCCGCCCGCGGCGATACAACTTGCCCCCATGCCCGCCCTGGCCGTCACGCTCGGCGCGTTCGCCCTCATCCTCCTGCTGGCACGCCTCAAGCTGCCCCTGACGCTCGCCATCCTCTGCGGCGCCGTCGCCGCGGCGTTCGCCTTCGGCCGCCCGGCCGGCGACGTGCTGCGCGACGCCGCCGTCGGTGCCGTCCGCCCGCAGACCCTCGGCCTCGCCGTCGTCACCGCCTGCCTCATCGCCCTGTCCGGCACGATGCGGGCGGGCGGGTACATCGAGCGGATCGTGGAGCTGGCGCGGGCGCTGTTCCGCCGCCCCGCCGTCACGATGGCGGCCCTGCCGGCGATCATCGGCCTGCTGCCCATGCCGGGCGGGGCGCTGTTCTCGGCGCCGATGGTCGAGTCGGCGGCGGGCGGCAAGGAGACCGCCGGCGCCCGCCTGTCGGCCGTCAACTACTGGTTCCGCCACATCTGGGAGTTCTGGTGGCCGC
>CAZMDT010000281.1:0-3323 GCA_964564965.1 uncultured Planctomycetaceae bacterium
GCTCGTTGAACCCGATGTGCCCGTCCGAGCCGATGCCCAGCACCTGCACGTCGATGCCGCCCGCCGCGGCGATCTGCCGCTCGTACCCCGCGCAGAACGCCCGGTAGTCCTTCGCCAGCCCGTCCGGGACGTGCGTGTTCGCCGGCTTGATGTTCAACCCCGTGAACAGGTTCCTGTTCATGAAGCGGCGGTAGCTTTGCTCGTGGTCCGGCGACAGGCCGACGTACTCGTCGAGGTTGAAGCTCCGGACCTCTGAGAAGTCCAGCCCCTCCTCCTTGTGCAGCCGGGCCAGCTCAGCGTACAGCCCGAGCGGGCTCGATCCCGTCGCCAGGCCCAGCACCGCGTCGGGCTTGGCCTTCACCACTGCGGCCACCTCGGCCGCCGCCTTGCGGCTCAGCTCGTCATAGTCGGCGCAGATGATCACTTCCATCACTGATCTCCTTCTCCCTGAGTTCGCCGGCGCCGGCCCGGGGGCGGTGGGTTACGGGCGGGAACATCATACCGGCCGGGCTGGCCCGCCGACAGGTCAATCGCCCGCCGCAGCGCCCCTACTCCTCCCGCGACTCCAGCACGGCCATGAACGCCTTCTGCGGAATCTCCACGTTGCCCACCACCTTCATCCGCTTCTTGCCCGCCTTCTGCTTCTCCAGCAGCTTGCGCTTGCGGGTGACGTCGCCGCCGTAGCACTTGGCCGTGACGTTCTTCCGGAGGGGCTTGATGGTTTCACGGGCGATGACGCGGCTGCCGATCGCCGCCTGGAGCGGGATCTCGAAGAGGTGCCGGGCGATCTCCTTGCGGAGGCGCTGAATGAGCCGCCGCCCCCGGGCGTCCGCCTTCGAGCGGTGAACGATGACGGACAGCGCGTCCACCCGCTGGGCGTTGACGAGGATGTCGAGCTTGACGAGGTCGTCCGCCCGGAAGCCGGTGACCTCGTAGTCCATCGTCCCGTAGCCGTGGGTGGCGCTTTTGAGCTTGTCGTAGAAGTCGTAGATGATCTCCGCCAGCGGGAAGTCGTACGTCAGGATCACCCGGTCGGCGGAGAGGTACTCCGTCTCCTTGTACGTCGCCCGCCGCTCCTCGGCGAGCTGCATGACGGCGCCAATCGCGTCAGCCGGCACGATCAGGTCCACCGAGACGCAGGGCTCCCGGATCTCCTCGATGAGGTTCGCCTCGGGCAGGTCGCCGGCGGAGTCGACCTCGACGACCTCGCCGGCGGTGGTGAGCACCTGGTACGGCACGGTCGGGGCGGTCTGGACGACCTCGATGCCGTGCTCGCGCTCCAGGCGCTCCTGGACGATCTCCATGTGCAGCAGGCCCAGGAAGCCGCAGCGGAAGCCGAACCCCAGCGCCTCCGAGCTGATCGGCTGGAACGCCAGGGCCGCGTCGTTGAGCTGGAGCTTCTCCAGCGCCTCGCGAAGCTCCGGGAACTGCGTCGTCGTGCCGGCGTAGAAGTCGCTGAAGACCATCTGCTGCGGCGGGCGGTAGCCGGGCAGCGCCGTCGCCGCCGGGCGCGACGCCAGTGTCACCGTGTCGCCCACGTGCACCGACGCCACCGTCCGGATGCTCGCCACGAGGTACCCCACCTCGCCGGCCGCCAACGCCCCCACCCGCCGCGGAGCGGGAACGAACTTCCCCAGCTCGGAGATCTGGTGCACCTCGCCCGTGCCCATCATGCGAATCTTGTCGCCCGGGCTCAGCCGGCCCTGGAACAGGCGAACGTAGACGATCACGCCGCGGTAGTCGTCATACGCGCTGTCGAAGATGAGCGCCTGGGTCGGGGCGTCCGGGTCGCCCGCCGGCGGCGGGAGCTGCTCCACGATCGCCGTCAGCATCTCCGCCACCCCCGCGCCCGTCTTCGCCGAGGTGAACAGGCAGTCCTCCGCCGCCCGGGGCTGTTTGCCGCCGGCGAGGAGATGCTCGATCTCCATGGCCGTGTCCTCGGGGCGGGCGGCCGGCAGGTCGATCTTGTTCACCACGGGCACAAGCGTCAGCTTGTACCGCTGCGCCAGGTGGGCGTTCGCCACGGTCTGCGCCTCGACGCCCTGGGCGGCGTCCACCACCAGCAGCGCCCCCTCGCACGCGGCCAGCGCCCGGCTGACCTCGTAGTGGAAGTCCACGTGGCCGGGCGTGTCGATCATGTTGAGCATGTAGTGCCGCCCGTCGTGCTCGTAGTCGATGGTGACGGCGGACGCCTTGATGGTGATGCCCCGCTCGCGCTCGAGGTCCATGTCGTCGAGGAGCTGGTCGTGAAAGTCGCGTTGCGAGATGGCGCCGGTGCGCAGGAGCATTCGGTCGGCCAGTGTGCTCTTGCCGTGGTCGATGTGCGCGATGATGCTGAAGTTGCGAATGTACGCCTGATCCATCCAGCCGATTGTATCCCCCGCCCGCGGGCAGACAAGTGGACGAGCCCGCGGCGGGCGGTTGCCGCCGGCGGGCCGAGGTGTAGAATGCAGTGGCCTGGCAACGAAAGGACGAGTCCATGGACATGGCAACGAGCTACATGGGGCTGAGCCTGCGGTCGCCGCTGGTGCTTTCGGCCTCGCCTCTCAGTCGCGACATCGACACCCTCCGCCGGGCGGAGGACGCCGGCGCGGGCGCCGTGGTGCTCTGGTCGCTGTTCGAGGAGCAGATCGAGCACGAGGCCGATGAGCTTGACCACTACCTGCACTACGGGGCGGACCGGTTCGCCGAGTCGCTCAGCTACTTCCCGCAGCCGGCGGAGTTCCACCTCGGGCCGGAGGAGTACCTGAACCACATCGCCCGGGCGAAGGAGGCCGTCGACATCCCCGTCATCGCGTCGCTGAACGGCGTCTCCAGCCGCGGCTGGACCGACTACGCCCGCCAGATGGAGCAGGCGGGCGCCGACGCCATCGAGTTGAACGTCTACTACATCCCCACCAGAGGCGACCTGCTCGCCGACCACGTCGAGCGCGCCCACCTTGCCGTGGTCGAGACGGTCAAGCCGAGCGTGAAGATACCGCTGGCCGTGAAGCTGTCGCCGTTCTTCTCCTCGATGGCGAACATGGCCGCACGCCTGGTCGACGCCGGGGCCGACGCGCTGGTCCTGTTCAACCGCTTCTACCAGCCGGACCTCGACGTGGAGAACCTGGAGGTCGTCCCCAAGGTCGCGATCAGCGATTCGGACGACCTCCGCCTGCCGCTGCGGTGGATCGCGATTCTCTTCGGGCGGCTGGACGTGTCTCTGGCCGCCACAGGAGGGATCCACACGCCCGAGGACGTGGCGAAGGCCATCATGGCCGGGGCCGACGTGGCGATGCTGTGCTCCGCCCTGCTGAAACACGGCGTCGAGCACGTGACGGCGC
>CAZMDT010000281.1:3333-4637 GCA_964564965.1 uncultured Planctomycetaceae bacterium
CCGACCGCCACGGCTACGCTTCCGTGGGCGAAATGCGCGGCGTGCTGAGCCAGCGGAAGTGCGCCGAGCCCGCGGCCTTCGAGCGCGCCAACTACATCAAGGCGCTCAACGCCTACGGCTGGACGGCCACGCGGGAGTAGCGCCCGTCCGGGCCTGATCGCCACGGCACCTCACCCCCCGCCGCCCGTAGCGGCCTACCGCCGCGCGGACCTTTTCTGTACACTCCGGTCATGGTCATCACCATCGACGGTCCAGCCGGGTCGGGAAAGAGCACCGCCGCGAGGAACCTCGCCAAGGCGCTCGGCATGGCGCATCTGGACTCGGGAGCGACCTACCGCGCGGCGACGCTGAAGGCCATCCGGGAAGGGGCGGACCTGGCGGACGAACAGGCGTTGGCGGCGGTGGCCCGCGCGGCAGACATTCGGCTGATCCCGGCCCCCGAGGGCGTGCGCGTGCTGCTGGACGGCGAGGACGTTTCGGAGGCCATCCGCAGTCCCGAGGTGACACGGCAATCCTACTACCTGGCCCGGTCGCCATTGACGCGCGAGGTGCTCGTGACGCTTCAGCGCCGCATCGGGCGGGGGCTCGGCAGCTTCGTCACCGAAGGACGCGACCAGGGGACCGTCGTCTTCCCCGACGCGGACATCAAGTTCTTCCTCGTGGCGAACGTGGAGCAGCGGGCTCAGCGCCGCACGAACGAGCTGCACGCCCGGGGCCAGCGGGCCGACCTCGCCGAGGTCCGCGACGCGCTGGTCGATCGCGACCACAGCGACAGCACGCGTGCCGTCGGGCCGCTCCGCAAGCCCGAGGGCGCCATCGTGGTGGACACGTCCGGCCGGGAGATCGAACAGACGGCCGCCGTGCTGCTCGAGCACGTGCGCACGCGCCGCGCGGACGCCGCTCCGGAGGGCACCCCGTGAGGCGCGGGAGCTACCCGAACCCGCGTCTTCGCGGCCCGCACCCGGCGGGCGGCGTGGCGATGCCCGCCGCGTATTACCGCGCCATGCGGCGCGTGGCGCAGGTGGGTTTCTGCGCCCTCTGGAAGGTGCGCGTGTTCAATCGCCATCACGAGCCGGACCGCGGCGGCGTCCTGTACGTCAGCAACCACCAGAGCTTCCTCGACCCCGTCCTCGTCGGGCTGGGGCTGCGGCGCCCCCTGAACTACATGGCCCGCGAGTCGCTGTTTCGCCTCCCGCTGTTCCGCGGACTGATCCGTTCGCTCAACGCGTTCCCGGTGAGGCGTGCCGCCGCCGACACGGCCGCGCTCAAGGAGGCGGTGCGGCGCCTGGAGGCAGGACACGCGC
>CAZMDT010000282.1:0-4633 GCA_964564965.1 uncultured Planctomycetaceae bacterium
AGGCTTCGCGAACTGCCCCTGCCGACAGGCTGGCGGGCCGGCGCCGGGAGTGTTGTTCGGGCGGCGCGGTACTACTTGCGCGCAGCCGGAGAGTACGAGAAAGACGTGCTGAAGGCGGGGGATAGCAGCCTTGGGCGTCTGCTGCTGCGGGTGGATGCGGAGGTCTTGGCCCTTTACGAGCTTGCTCCGCAAGTCGAGCGCCGGTTGCTCGATCTATTCGACGGGTGTAGACGGACAGGCGTTCCCTTCATTCAACGCCGGTATTACCCGCAGGGCTTTGAATCGCACATTCCACTTCACGTCTATCTGTCGCGCGAATACGAGCAGTCACGCGCCGACTTGGTGCTGGAACGGGTGGAGCGAACACCTATGCCGCCGGGGCTTGCCGAGGCCCTGAGTCGAGCGGCGGAAGACATGGGGGACTGACCCCTTGGGTGGCAAAAAGGACTATCTCCTCGACACCACCGTTTGGTCGGCACGACTCGCCACAACGCACCGGTTCCACCAGGTGGTGAGCGAGCACATGGAGCGCGTGCGTGAAGCGGGAGTCACGTTGGCCGTATCCATCGTTACCTGGGGCGAGATCGTCTACGGGCACCGCAGGGAGTCGGAGGTTCTCACACCAAGACAACAGGAGTACCTGCGATTCATCGAAGAGTTGAATCCGCTGACGCTTTTCATTAACAGTAGGGGCTTGGCTGAGACCTACGGAGAACTGCGAGCCCGCCTGTTCACCATGTTCGGCCCGAAGGGACGGAAGAAGGGCAAGTGGCCCGAGGACTGTTGGGATGGATCCAAGGTGCTCGGGATTCAGGAGAACGATCTCTGGATTGCCGCGCAAGCGAAGCATTACAACCTGATTCTGGCTACGACGGACAAGATGCGCCGCATACGAAACATCGTCACCACCGACGAACTGGAAATCCAAGACTGGCGCGTCCCACCTTGCTGAGATAGGACTGCGGCCCCACCCCCAGGGCGCTACTTCCGCTTCGCCGCCTTGGGCCGGGCGCTCTTTCGGCGCCTGCCGCCGAGGCCGAAGGCGTCGTGAACCACCCGCAGCGCACGCTCCCCGTCCGCCTGGTCGATCAGGCACGAAATCCGGATCTCGCTGGTGGTGATGTTGCGGATGTTGATCTTCGACTTCGCGAGCGCCGCGAACATGCGCTCCGCCACGCCGGTGTGGACGCGCATGCCGACCCCGACGGCCGAAACCTTCGCCAGCCCGTCCTCGTACACCGCACGCGAGGTCAGCTCCCGGCAGAGCGCGTCGATGATCTTCCGCGCGTCGGGCAGGTCGGCGAGCTCGACGGTGAAGGCGATGGTGGCCGTGCCGTCCTGCGCCTCGGTCTGGATGATGTCGTCCACGACGATCCGGTGCGTGGCGATGGTGTGGAAGATGCGGGCCGCCACGCCCGGACAGTCCGGCACGCCCGTCAGCGTCACGCGGGCGAGCTTCTGCTTCAAGGCCGCGCCGCTGACGACGATTCGCTCCATGGATCCCGTCTCGGCCACGATCATCGTCCCTTTTCTGTTGTTCTGACTGTTCCGCACGTGAATCGGCACGTCGTACTTCTTGGCGAACTCGACGGCCCGGTTGTGCAGCACGCCCGCCCCGAGCGACGCCAGCTCCAGCATCTCATCGTAGCTGATGCGGTCGATCTTGCGGGCGTTCGGCACGATCCGCGGGTCCGCCGTGTACACGCCGTCCACGTCCGTGTAGTTTTCGCACACGTCCGCCCTCAGCGAGGCCGCCACGGCGACCAGCGTGACGTTGCTGCCCCCCCGCCCGAGGGTGGTCACGTGCCCGGCCGCCGTCACGCCCTGGAAGCCCGCCACGATCACGATCCGCCCCGCGTCCAGCTCGCGCCGGATGCGGCGGGCGTCGATGCGCTGGATCCGGGCCTTCGTGTGGGCATCGTCGGTGATCATCCCGATCTGCCCGGCGGTGAAGCTGATGGCCTTGGCGCCCATCTGCTCCATCGCCATCGCCATCAGCGAGATCGTCACCTGCTCGCCCGTAACCAGAAGCTGGTCCATCTCGCGCTTGGGCGCGGGCTGGCCGGCGCTGACCTCCTCCGCGAGGGCGACAAGCTGGTCGGTGGTCTTTCCCATGGCCGAGACGACCATGACCACCTGATGCCCGGCCTTCCGCGTGCGGATGGCGCGCCGGGCGGCCGAGCGGATCTTCTCCGCGTCGGCCACGCTCGTCCCGCCGAATTTCATCACCACGATGCTCATGTTGATTCGCCGCCCACGAGGCCCTCTCGCGGGCCGGAAAGCCCGTAAAGGATAGCGATTGGCCCGCGTTTATCCACCGGCACGGGCTACTTGGTACGAGGGGCGGGCAAGGCGATGCCGACGCGCCCCCCGTCGACGCACAGCGTGGCGCCCGTGACGTACGACGCCTCATCGCTGGCGAGGAACGCGATCGCCGCGGCGATCTCCTCCGGCCGGCCGAGGCGGCGCATCAGGCAGTAGTCGGTGTCGAGCTGCTCGAGCTCGCGTTTTTTGGCCCGGGGGTTCTCGGCGCGGCCGAAGTGGAATTCCGTCACGCACCAGCCGGGGGCGACCTCGTTCACGCGGACGCCGTAGCCGACGAACTCGGCCGCCATGCTGCGGGTCAGCATCGACAACCCCGCCTTGGAGGCATCGTAGATCCAGGAGCTGGGGCGGGCCTTGTGCCCGCCGTCGGAGGTGACGTTGACGATCGCGCCGCCTTCGGCCTTCAGCAGCGGCAGCAGGACGTGCGTGACCATGGCGGCGGCCCGCAGGTTGACGCCCATCACGGGGTCCCACGCCTCCTGTCCGCCGTTGAGCTCGACGCGCCCGGGCGCGGCGATGATGCCCGCGCAGTTGACCAGCACGTGAACCGCCGGCGCCAGGGCGGCCACCGCCTCCGCCATCGCGCGGACCGAGCCGTCGTCCAGCAGGTCGACGTGGACGAAGCTCGCCTTGCCGCCGGCCGCGGTGACCCGCTCGACGACACCGGCCGCCTTTTCGTCGTTGATGTCGACGATGACCACGTGGGCGCCCTCGGCGGCGAGGCGTTCGGCCGTCGCGCAGCCCATGCCGGAAGCTCCGCCCGTGATCACCGCCACCTTGCTGTCGAACCGTTTCGCGTACGTTCCCATGTATCGGGCTCCCTTCGCTGCCGGTGCCTGCGAAGGATATGCGGCCAGTCCGCCGTCCGCAACCTCGCCGCTCGGCCGTTGCCTTGCCTGGGCGCCTCGGGTATTGTCGCCACTTCGCCACAACGTTGCCCAAGGAGCACGCCATGAAGATCAAGGACATCGTCGTTCACCTTCGCAAGGATCCCCTGGGCCCCGACGCCCTCTGGCCGCGGCCGCACCGGTTCCGCGGCGACGTGTCGGAGGTCTGGGCCGGCCTCGTCCGCGTCATCGCCGACGACGGCACGGAAGGCTACGCGGGCATCTGGGGTATGCCGACTATGGGCGGAGGCTACAGCGAAGCCGTCGTCCGCCACACCGCCTGCGAGATCGTCGGGCTCATCAAGAAGGAGCTCGTCGGCCGCGACGTGTTCGACCGGGAATGGCTGTGGAGCCAGCGCTACGTCTACGGCTGGTGGGGGCACATGGACACGCGGAGCGTGTCGATCGTGGACCAGGCGATGTGGGACCTGGCCGGGCGCCTGACGAACCTGCCGGTCTACAAGCTGCTGGGCTCCTGCCGCGAGAAGGTTCCCTGCTACGCCTCCGGGCCGTACTACCATGACGACGACGACCACGCCATCCTCGCGAGGAAGTCGAGGGAGCTGGGCTATCCGGCGTTCAAGATCAAGCCCGGCGGCGGGCCGGTGGCGCGGGTCAAGCGGATCGCCACGGCCGTGCGCGAGGCCGTCGGGGACGACATGGAGCTGATGCTCGACGGGCAGGTGCGGTTCGACTTCGAGGAGGCGTTCGCGATCGGGCGGCACCTCCAGGAGCTGAACTACAAGTGGTTCGAGGACCCGGTGAAGCACACGGACTTCTACGCGCTGGAGCGGCTGGGGCAGCGGCTGGACATCCCGATCGCCTGGTGCGACCACCCCGGCACGCGCTTCCACGACCTGACGGACTGGATTCGCCGCCCCGGGGGCCCGCGGATTCTCCGCGGCGACTGTGGCAAGGACGGGCTCACCGGGCTGAAGAAGCTCTGCACCGTTGCCGACGCGTTCGGCATGAAGTGCGAGCTGCACGGCTCGGGCCTGCCGAACCTGAACGTGATGCTGTCGATCGAGAACTGCGACTACTTCGAGGACTGCCTGCACGGCTGCCTCGACAAGCTGGACACGAACCTGCACCGCCGCGACCGGAAGGACCCGCTGTACGTCGACGAGGACGGCTTCGTCCACGCGCCGCCTTTCCCCGGGCTCGGGCCCCCGCCCGACCTTGAGGCCCTGAAGCCGAAGATCGTCGAGACGCTCAGCTAGCCCCGGCGCTCGGCAGCGCCGGGCGGACGCCCGCGTCTGCGGGCCGCCAGGGGCGGGAATGGCCCTTACGACACCCCGGAAGGACAGGTAACGGCCCATGACCGACCGGCCGAACATTCTGTACGTCTTCACCGACCAGCAGAGCCACGAGGCGATGAGCTGTGCCGGCAACAGCTACCTCCACACCCCCGCCATGGACTC
>CAZMDT010000283.1:0-4625 GCA_964564965.1 uncultured Planctomycetaceae bacterium
AAGAACAGCTTCGTGTTCAAGTACTCGCCCCGGCCCGGCACGACGGCCGCCCGAACGCTGCCCGATGACGTGCCGGCCGCCCTCAAGAGGCGCCGCAACCACGAGCTGCTCGCCGTGCAGGGGGAGGTGGGCCTGGCGCACCACCGGGCGTACGTGGGGAAGACGGTGGAGGTGCTGGTGGAGGGCCCGTCGCCCCGGGCCGGAAAGCAGCCCGCCCCGCCCCCGCCGGGCGCCACGCAGCTCATGGGGCGGACGCGCGGCGATCACATCGTGGTCTTCGACGGCCCGGCCTCCCTCGCCGGCAGCTACGTGGCCGTCGAGGTCACGGGCGCGACGAGCCTGACGCTCATCGGCGGGCGGATGCACCCTTGCTAGGCGGCGGGGCTACTGGCCCGACAGCCGGAACCGCTTCCCGGCGCGGGTGCTGCTCGGCGGGCCGCAGAGCCGCTCGAGCACGTCCAGGATGCGCTCGTGCTCCAGGGCGTCCGTCGGATCGATCGTCGCGTAGAGCGAGCTGAACACCTCGATCGCGGCGGCCGGGCCGACGGTGGCGAGAATGCGGCGGATGCTCAGCTCCAGCCACTCCTCGAACGTCGCGTAGGTCCGCTCGGCGTCCAGGCGAACGGGCGGACGCGAGCGCGGAACCCACCTGCCGGCCACACGCTTGAACCGCGCGATGCCCCACGCCCTGGGCCCGGCCGCCCTGCGGAGCCCGACGAACTCGACCCGGTCCGGCCAGAGGATGTACTCGATGCACTCCGGCGGAACGCGCTCGTGGAACCGCAGGATGTTGTCATGCTCGGGCGTGGCGCGGGTGTCCCACTCGCTGCGGGAAATGAGAATGACGACCATCGCCGAGCCCGCGCCGGGGACGCGCGACCGCCCGCGCGTGTAGCCGTGCGCAATGCGCGGCTCCGTCGCGGACCAGACGCCGGACCTGGAGAACAGGCCGTGCTCGCGGATCTTGCCGGCCCGCACGGCCGACGTGCCGTGCCAGAGCACGAGCCCGTCGCTTCCGAGTTCGAGGTACCGCCGGCTGGGCGGCGCGGCGTGCATGGCCGCCCACAGGTTCAGGTCGGCTGAGCCGCACGCCGCGCGGCGCCAGCCGTACGAAAGCGCCGCCAGCGTCGCGTTCCAGGCGCACTTGCCTCGGGGCAGGTATTCCAGATCGCGGAGCCCGCGGCGGATGAGCTTCCGCGCCTTCTTCCAGTCCGTCGCGTCGTCGAAGCCGGCGGCGATCTCGGGCGTGGGGTCCACGGTCAGGCCTCTTTGGGGTGCCGGGCGCCGGTGCGGTGCAGGTTCCGCCGCCACGCCTCGCGCATCCGGCGCATCTCCGGTTCGGCGCCGCCGCCGTACGTCAACGCGGCGACCAGCGCACGGCCGCCCGCCCCTGGGGCCGGTCGTCCGTTTGGGTGTTGTCCGCCTGCATGTGCTGGTCCCGGCGTGCTATGCCGCCGCGCGGCGCGGCGTGCTAGATGACCTGCGGCCGGGCGCGGGCGGGCAGCTCCGCCTCCACGCTGCGGACGACGTAGTCCATGATGGCGTTGGCGAGCGCTTCGGCCCCGAGGTTGGAGCAGTGTCGCTTGTCCGGCGGCAGGCCGCCGAGCGCGTCGGCGATGGTGTCCTCGGCGATCAGGTCCGCCTCGTCGAGGTGCCTGCCCTTCGCCAGCTCGGTGGTCACCGACCCGCACGCGATGGCGGCCGGGCAGCCCATGCACTTGAACGTGATCTCCGCGATGTGCTCGTCCGCCACGCGGATCCAGATCCGCAGCACGTCGCCGCAGGCGCCGGAGGTGGCCGTGCCGACGCCGTCGGCGCCCGGCAGCTCGCCCACGTTCCGCGGGTGCTCGAAGTGATCGATCAGCACGTCGTTGTAGCGCTCGTTCTGCATGGTTCCGTGCCGCCCATGATACCCGATGCGCCGCCCGCCCGCGAGGCCCGGGCGATTGCCTTCTCACGGCCGCCCCGCCGCGGTAAGCTCCTCGCGGAAGGAGACCGCGCATGGCTGACTTCGAGCTGGGCATCATCGGCACCGGGCACATGGGCGAGGCGATTCTTCGCGGCGTGCTGGGCGCCAACGTCCTGCCGCACGGGGCGATCGTGGCCTCCGACGCCTCGGCCGAGCGCCGGAAGCACGTGTTCAACAGCATGGGCGTGAAGTGCGTCGAGGACAACGCCGTGCCGGCGGCGTGCCCGCGCGTGCTGCTGGCGGTGAAGCCGCAGGCGATGGCCGACGTGCTCGCGGGCATCGCCGGCGCGGTCGGCGCCGACGCCCTGGTGGTCTCCATCGCCGCGGGCGTCGCCACGCGCTTCATCGATGAGCGCCTGGGCGGCAGGGGACGCATCGTCCGCGTCATGCCCAACACGCCCATGCTCGTCGGGCGGGGGATGGCCGCCCTCGCCGCCGGGCCCCGCGCCGGCGCCGACGACGTGGACTGGGCGATGCGGCTGTTCGCCGCGAGCGGCCGGACCGTCGCCGTCGATGAGGCCATGATGGACGCCGTGACCGCCGTCTCCGGCTCCGGGCCGGCCTACTTCTTCTACCTCATCGAGGCGATGATCGAGGCCGGCGTCGCCGAGGGGCTCGACGCCGACACCGCGGCCCTGCTGGCCACCGAGACGTGCGCGGGTGCGGCGAGGCTGCTGAGCGACACGGGCGAGCGGGCGGAGGTGCTGCGGGCGAAGGTGACCAGCCCCGGCGGGACGACGCAGCAGGCGATCGCGTCGATGGAGTCCGACGGGGTGAAGGAGGCGCTGGTGCGTGGCATCCGCGCCGCCGCCGAACGCAGTCGGGAGCTGGGGAAGTAGCCGCCAGGTCCGAAGCACGAATGACGAACCAAGCGCGAAGTCCGAAAGACGGGCTGCCGGTGACTACTCCGGCGGCGGAACGTTAGAATAGAGCTGTGCGATACGCTCGGGAGACAGCCCATGACTGAATTGGTGTTCATCGTCGAAGAGGACATCGAAGGCGGCTACACGGCGAAGGCGGTCGGGGCGTCGATCTTCACGGAGGCCGACACGATGGAGGAACTTCGCCGGAACGCCCGCGAGGCCGTCGAGTGCCACTTCGACGACCCGGCAGAGCGCCCCAAGATCATCCGCCTCCACGTCACCCGCGACGAGGTTGTCACGCTGTGAGACTCCCGCGCGATCTGTCAGGGCGGCAGCTCGCCGGGGCTCTTCAGCGCCTCGGATACGAGGTGACGCGTCAGGCCGGAAGCCACATCCGCCTGACCCCCCCGGCGAGCCGACACACCACGTTACAGTTCCGGATCACAGCCCGATCAAGCTCGGAACGCTGAGCAGCATACTCCGCGACCTGGCTTCCCACCTGGGCATCTCCCGGGACGATTTGATGCGGGAGCTCTTCGACTGAGCGCGCGCTCCGCGAAGCCCGGGAACGCCGAGTTAAGCCGACGGGGAGCTGCCCGTCGGTCTTCTTTGGGCAACAGTTCGTGGTCCTCTGCTTGCTCAGCTCCCCCCCCGCGGCTCATCCCCCCGAGCGTCGGCGCCCGGGCTCACTTCGCCAGGAACTCCTCGAACGCCCCGCCGAAAAGCGCCCTCGCCGCGGCCGCCACCTCCTCCTCCGTCGGGCGCCAGCCCGCCTCATACAGCAGCCGGTACTTCTCCGCCAGCACGTCGGCCACCACCGCCCGCGTGTGCGGCCACTTGTAGATGAGCTGGTCCAGCACGCGGGCGTCGGAGTGGTTGGCCGTGAAGGTCGCCCCCAGCAGCTCCAGCCGCTGCTGCGTGATCTCGCGGATGATGCTCGGGTCGTTGCAGAACCACCAGCAGCCGAACAGGTGCAGGTTGCCGAACTTCCGCGCCAGCACCGCCAGCTCGTGCTGGTTGACGCGGGAGAGCATCGTCACCAGGAACTTCACGTCGCCGTTCTCGGCGCAGAGGTTCGCCACGGCGCGCACGTCGGCGACGCCGACGGAATCGCCCGCCTCGCCCAGGGCGGGGTTCACCCGCTTGCGGACGCCGATCATCATGGCCACGGGCAGGCCGAGCTCCCGGGCGACGGGCAGGACGACCTTGGCGACGGCGCGGGCCTTCGGGTCGTCGGCGGGGTAGTGGAACTCCGGCGGCAGCGACGCCGCCAGGTACACCGGCTGGCCGAGCTTCCTCGCCTCCTCGGTCAGGAACCGCCGGGCCGCCTCGCACGAGGCGTCGTCGAGGTCCGCCCCGGCCTCGTAGCCCGCCGCCCGCATCGTCGCCGCCGCCTTCGGCCAGTCCATGATCACCGGGTCGATCCGCAGCGCCGGGCGGAGGGTCTCCCAGCCGGGCCTGCCGGCGTTCCAGCACTCGGCCTCCGCCGCCACGAAGGGGTCGTTGGTCATCACGGCGTAGTCGATGCCCGCCAGCTCGAAGATCCGGTGCAGATAGCTCTCGACGTCCTGCTCGGCGAACCAGGCGCGGACGCCGTCGAGGTCGCGTCCGGCGACGTCGAGGCCGAGGCGGTTGAGCGCGGTTGCCACGCCGCGGGCCGCCTCCGACAGCGCCCCGTGCCGGAGGAACACGTGCTCCCACACGGCGTCGGCCCGCTCGCGCTTCGGCAGGCGCCAGAACTTCTCCGGCGTCAGGTCGCGCGGGGCCACGGCGAAAAGCTCCGCCAGATCGGA